>DATGJU010000112.1:0-13566 GCA_035295045.1 Chthonomonadaceae bacterium | reverse complement strand
CCCAGTCAGCCGCGCTGCGGCATCGTAGGAATAGCTGAAACTGGTCGTGTCCGGCAGGATCAGGCTGGCCCGGCTGCCGTCGTCGTTATACGCCGTGGTGAGCGTCATCGCGGAGAGGCCGGTGTAGGTCGTCTGGTCGGTGAGCCGTCCGTCCCGATCGTCGTAGCTGTAGGCATGGCTGCCGGAGCCGTCGCTCATCGTGTCCATTCGCCCGTAGGAGTCGTAGTGAAGGCTGACGTTGATGCTCGTGCATGCCGGATAGGCCACGGCCGAAAGCTTCGATTCGGCGTCGGAATAGGTGTAGTTGGTCGTCACCGAGCGGCCGTCCACGCGCTGCGTCGGCTGGCCGATGTCGTTGAAGCTGGTGTATTCGAAGGTGTCGCCGTTCGGGTAGACCGTCTTCCATGCGTAACCTGCCGAGTTATAGTACATCTGGGTGGCATGTGAGTTGCCGTCAGACACGGAGACGGGCCGGTAGAGGGCGTCCAGCGTCGCGGTGTAGGGCTGCGTGCTGCCGCTCCGGCCCAGCTCTTCGCCCTCCGCGCCCAGGGTGTAGACGATGTCGAAGACCTGCGTGGCGCTCTCGTTCTTCTGCGTCTCCTCCGTCTTGGGTCCGCCCGCATAGAGATAGACGTTGTTGAAGGTCGCGTGCCCAGTGCCGGTCGATCCGGTCGCGGCGAAGGTGATCGTCGTGTTCTGATTGGCGAGATTATAGCTCAGGTCGGTCTCATTGCCGACGGCGTCTAAGACGCCTGTCAGATTCGCCCGGGCATCGTAGCGCATGTGCGTTACGTGGCCAAGGTTGTCGGTCTTGGTGAGCGGCTGGCGGATCGCGGCGCTCTGCGAGTACGTGCCGTCGGTCGTGTAGTTGAACGTGTTCGTGATGGAGGTGACCGTGCTGGAGTTGCCGGGCCCGGTCTCCGTCAGGACGTTTCCGAGCGAGTCGTAAGTCCACGTACTAGTGACGGTCTGGCTGCTGCCGGCCGTGCCGGGCTTGGGCGTAACGAGCGTGTGGATAAGGCCGCTCGGCTCGTAATAGATCAGCGAAGTCGCGGTCTTGCTGCCCTCCACGATCTGCGTCAGCTCGCCGAGGGGGAAGTTGGTGTAATCGACCGTAAAGGTCGTCACGGTCCCCCGCGCCGAGGTCCTTGTCAGGGTATTTCCAAACTGGTCCCAGGTGTAGTCCGTTGAGACGGAGACGGCGTTGGTGATGTTGGAGGGGCGGTAAGGGTCGTTCGGATCGGAGAAGGTATTGGTCGCCTGGTAGACGCCGCTCCCATTCGTGCGCTGCACCTCGCTCATGTTGGAGTCGAAGTCCGCCGTATACTGGTAGATCGTCGTGCCTCCCGAATCCTTATAGGTCACCTGCGTGCTGGCGACGCTCGTCACGGGCGTGTAGACCGCCTGGTTGCCGTTGGCGTCGACGATGCTCGTCACCACGCAGGTGCCGTCGGTGGCGTAGTTGATCGTCGCGGTCGCGGTTCCGGTACCGGTGGGCGAGGGGACGGTGATCGTGTGCAGGAACGGGACCTCTTCGCTTCCTTCGCCGTTGCTCACCGACTGGTAGCCGTAAGCATACCGGTCGGGCGGCGAGCTCGTTCCGGTCGCCACGATCTGCGAGACGTGATCGACCTCCATGAAGTACTGGGGGTAGCCGCCGGGCACGTTGGTCGTCGCATAGGAGCCGACGCTGTAGTAGACGCTCCGGCTGTAGCGGTCGTCGATCTCGGTGATGCCGCCGGTCGTGCTATCGTGTGTGATGGTGATGAGCGCGGAGCTGCCGGAGTCGGTAATGGAGGTGAGCAGCGGAAAGCCGCTCGGACCCGAGCCGCCGTAAAGCAGGTTGATGGAGTTGCCGTTGTTGTCCGTGATCTGGCTTACGACCATCAGGATCGCGCTGGTGGTCGTCGTGATGGGAACGCCGCCGCCGCCGGTCGTCCAGCCGATCGCCTTGGCGGCGGTCGTGGTCGTCATTTTCGTCCGGTCGGCGCCGGTGATCACGTAGTAGCCTGAGGTATTGCCGGAGCTGTATTTCCACTCAACGTAGTAGGGATAGCCGGCCGCAACCGTGCAGACGACCGTGGGGCTGCCCGAAGTCGGCACCGAGGAGGCGGTGATGGGCACGCGCGCGCCGTTGGGCTCGATCAGATAGCGCGTACCGGTCTTGGGAATGTAGTTGACGGCGTAGACCTGGAAGTTGAACGAGACGATACCGTGGCCGCTGAAGTGCGTCCGCAACTCATAGCTGCCGGGCGTCGCAAGGTTGGGACAGGTGATGTAGCCCGGATAGCTCGCCGCCCAGCCATTCGGCGCTGAGGAGGAAGCGATCGTGGTTGTGCTCTGCACCACGTCCCATGTGAGGCCCGTTCCCGGGCTGTCGCTGCCGCTGCCGCTGATCGCCATGGCGGAAGCGCCCTGCGGAACCTGCGGCACGGATGAGGAGGAGACGACATCGAACTTGGCCGACTTACCGCTCCCGAAGCCGTGGTTGCTATAGCGCACCTCGTAGCTCGTCGCTATGGTCGCGCCCGAGGGAACGGATATGCTGATCGAAGTCGAGCCGAAGCTGTTGGAAACCGACCAGCTTCCCGCGCTGGAGGAGCTGGCGACCGTCGAGCCGTTCAGGACGATGTCCCACGTCAGGCCGCTTCCGGGCAGATCGGTGCCGGTCGCGGTAACGCTGGTGCTGCCTCCCTGCTGCAGCCGGTAGTTGACGTTTACGGTGGGATCGTAGACCGTGATGTTGTAGGGATGCGACCAGCCGACACCGAAGTCGTCGCTCTCGTAAGTCTGGTCCATCGGCCTCAGGCTGTTGTAGATGCGCGAAATCGAAACCGAAGGGCCGATGGGATTGTAGACGGTAAGGTCCGCGTCGGGCTGGTACTCCTCCTCGCCGGTCGCGAGGTTTACCGGATCGCCCTTGGAGGGGCCGCCGTCGGCCAGAGTCTTGGGCTGGCCGATCGGACCGGAAGTCGTCGGACCGCCGTCCGTAGGACAGGGCTGTGGACAGCATGCCTGCCCTGTCGGCTTGGCGCCGCAGGTCGTCAATACCGCAGGCGCGGCGTACTGCCGCACGGCGGCCGCTTTGAGGCTCTCCGCCAGGCGCGCCACCTGCGCTACGTCGGAAAGTCCCTGGTAGCCCGCAAGCGCGACATGGGCGCCCGGCGCGCCGGAGTACCGGTCGTGCGCGGCGCTCCGGCCCGCCTGTGCCCCGGAGGGGCACTCGGCCGAAGGCCCCCGAGCGAAGACGTTTACGTCATTGCCGCGCCCGTCGATCACCGCCGCCTGCCTATCCTGCGCTCCGCGCTTCGCCTCCAATCGCGCGAGCGCGCGGTCCTCGACGCTCCCGGGAAGGCTGAGCGTCAGGAACGGGCCGGCCTCCATGAGCCGCCACTGCTTCCAGGTGACGGTCCGCTCGCCGCCCGGCCAGGCGCCGCAGTCGGAGCACAAATAGGTAACGCCCTGCGCGTTGACCTTGTAAATTGCCACGAAGTGGTCATGCTCGACGGCGGCGACCAGAGGCATCGGCAACAGCTTGAGGCCTTTATCTCCCGCCGCGACGACATGCGGTGCCAGACCGAGCTTTCGGCCGGCGTTCACGAGGTCCTGCATATTGCTGCCCTCGCCGGTAACGCGGACGTTCGCGAGGACGGTACTGCGGTCGTAGGGCCGCTTCATGGCGCGCAGCGCGACTGCTATCGCCTCCGCGCCGCAGAGCGGGTCGAGGCGCTGTGGCTCGCGGATGCCGGCCCGCTCGCGCCGGGCGTGGTAGCCTGCGCAGGCCGTTGCATGGCGCAGCCAGCGCGCCGCCTGCCTGCGGTCGAGGCCGGGCGCGGGATGGGGGTCGCGAAGCAGGGCGCCGAAGGCCTCCTCAGCCGGCCGGTAGGCGCCCTCGTAGAAGAGCGCGACAGCGGAGTCGTAGCGCGCCTGGCCGGCAAGCGGCGATCGTGGACCGGCCAGCCTGCGCGTCTGATCGAACTGCGCAATGGCCTGCTCCGGCTGCTCGTACTTCGCCAACTCCGCCTCGCCGATAGCCAGACGCAGCTTCGCCTGCGCCGTCGGCGACTGGCCGGGCTTCGCGAGCCGCTGGCGCCACGCCGAAACCTGGCTGTCGAGCACGGTCCCGTTCAGCCTGCCGACCTCGTCGAGAAGCGTGGCGGACGGGTGCGGATGGGCCGAGGCCCTGGCTTGCAGTCTGGCAAGCTGCGCCGGGGCGAGCGGCTTGAGATTGTGCTTGAGCGAGGCGGGCGGCGGGATAAGCTTATGCTTGATCGCGGACGCCGGTACCGCGAACGGCCGGGCCGGCGCGAAGGTCTTCGGGATCGGGTTTGCGAGCAGGTGAGTTGGCGTTGCGAGGACGAACGTCCAGGTGAAGCTTACCAGGCAGAGTCGAGCCGTACGCTGAATCCAGCGCGGGGCAAAAGAATGGGAGGTCATAGCGCACTGCTCCATCGTGGAGAGGCGGATCGACAGGGATCCGGACGTGTCTACAGCTAGGTGATGGAGAGGCGGAGCACGGTCTCTCCTGTCGTATTCGGCAATCGCACCGGAACGGAATCGGGAGGGATTCCGGCCCTTACAACCGGGACGAGCGGCTTGAGAAGCGCCGCATTCGGATGACTATGGTCGCAGGACGAACATACGAACAGGATGTAACGGCCGAATCGGGTCGGCCGCGGAAGTGCAATCTGCAGCTTGGGAGCGAGCCGCCGGCAATTCAAAGCGGCTTTAGATCTACATCAAGCACTTTTGAGCACTTGGCATGAACTATAGCGCGTCTCCTGCGCGCCTGTCAATACCTTCTGCCAATTTTTCCTGGGGTTTTCAAAATATTTTTTCGCGACTGTACTAGCCTGCAGGTACTCGCGCGCAATCGCTGCCAGATCATCTGAGGACAGCAGCCGGAAGCGGCTCTCCCGCGCCGCGCCGCTCCAGGACAGCGGCCTCCACGGTCCCCGCCTTGAGATCGTCCCGCAGAATGACCCGGTCCGCCTCCGGTTCGTCCAGGTCGCGCAGTGGATCGATCTCATCGTAATCGTTGCGGTCGCCCTACCGCCGCGTCTTCAGCGCCTCGCGCGCCAACCCGCAAAGGCCCTGCAGTCATGGGTCCGCGCAGCGCCTTCGCGTTCGACCGTGGCTGTCCGCTCTCGACATAAAGCGCCGCTCCTTACCGCCCCTCACTGCCCCGGCCGCACCGTGGGCGGCGGCGAGTCCTGCGCCCCGCTGCCGCCGGCGCCGGGCGGGGCTGCGGGCGTGCCGGCGGCGGCCGGGGACTCGGCGCTGTGCCGCCTGCGCCGTCGGGTGCGCGGCCGGCGCCTGCGGCGGCGGAACGGCGCGACGGCGTCCGGGGCGCCGGGCGAGAGGCTGGAGGCGCCGCCGGGGCCGAGGCTCGGGCCTGAGCCGAGATTTGTGCCGGCGAGCGCTTCCGGGTCCGGCTGCGTGCCCGACTCTCCGGGCACAGTCGCCGGGTCGGCGTCCTTGAGGGCGGCGACCGTCTGCTTGTCATCGGGCCGGGCAAGCTTACCGGTCACGACGATGGCGTGCGGCACCGGGCGGGAGGGCAGGTTCTTATCGGTGTGGCCGGTGACGATGATCTTCTTGTCGTAGACGAGCGAGGTCGAGAAGCCGGAATCGAGCAGGACCGCCTCCTGCGCGCCGGCCTCGGCCGCGGCCTCGGCCATCTTCGTGGTGCTCACGACGGTCAGCGTCGCGCCCAGGATCGGCTCGCCCTTGGCCGTGATGCCGAAGAAGGCGCGGCGGCGCGTATCCTGGAAATCTCCGGCGGCTGCGGGCTTCAGATCCTCCTCCGTGCGGGCCTTCCCGTCGTGGACGATCCAGGCGCCTGCCAGGAACAGATCCGTGTAGTCCGGCATATAGGCCTTGTAGATGTCCTGGCTGTTCATCGTGCCCGGCTGGAACGGGAAGATCGCGATCTGGCGCGGGCCCCAGAGGACGATCGGCCGGTTGCCGATGCGCGTGAGTCGGTACTTGTCGGTCTCCGGCTGGAACTCGGTGTCGACGGAGGACTGCGCGGGACCGATGAGCGTGCAGCCGGTTCCGACGAGCCGGGCGTCCGCGAAGAAGGTGCCGTTGATGCCGGCGACGGCGGAGGCCTGCTCGACGAACGTGCCCACGCTCGTGCGGACCGGCGCGCGGCGCGAGCTCGGCAGGCCGCCCTGGACGATACCGACCGGGACGCCGGCGAGCTCCTTGACCTCCAGGCGGACCGGGCTGTCGACCACCAGCGGGTGCTCGTAGAACGCTGCGTAGGCCCGTGCCGCCTTGCAATCCTCGATGGCCTTCTTCAGCCGGGTGTGGATGTAACGATTGAGCGCCAGCACGCCGGGCGACTCCTCGACCGGGCCGTTCTCGATGGTGAACGCCATCGTGTAGCCGGCCTTCTGGACCAGGCCGCGCGTCGTCTCGTCGTTCTTGCCGTCCGGGTAGGCGAAGTAGGGCACGGTGTGGCCGAGCTTCGCCTCCAGCGCCTGCTTGGAGCCGGTCAGCTCCCGCTCCTGCGCGTCCACCGCAAGCTTCGTGATGTCGTCCGGATGCGACTCGGTGTGCGAGGCGATCGTGACCAGTCCCTCTTTGTCGAGCTGGAGGAGAGTGTCCCAGCTCATGTGCGGGTGGTCGCCGGTCTTGTCGCCGACGAAGTTGGTGTGCACGAACATCGCGGCGGGATAGCTGTTGGCCTTCAGAAGCGAATAGGCGTTGTCGTAGAATCCCTGGTAGTTGTCGTCGAAGGTGAGGACGATCGCGTTGTCGGGGAGCGGATCGCCCTGGACGAGGTGCTTGTGGAGCTGGAGCAGCGAGACGGGATGGGCGCCTTGCTCCTTCAGGTAGTCCATCTGCGCCGCGAATTCCGCCCTGGTGCAGTCGAAATAGACCGACCGGCGCGTCCGCTTCGCGATGATGTCGTGATACATGATGACCGGGATGCGGCTCGCCTGCGCGCGGACCGAGATTTCGGCGAACTCGTCCGGCTTGAACCCGGACGCGTCCGCGGCGGGCGGAGGCGCGGCCGAAGCGGGGGCGGGCGGGGCGGCTGCCTGCTGATTCCGGCGGAGGAGGCAGCCGGCCGATACACCCAACAGAATCGCGAGGGCGGCAAGGACGGCGATGCGGGAAGTTCGATGCGTCAAGCGAGTAGCTCCATGGCGGCGCCCCGCGATAGCGGGACTCCTGGCGATGGGTTATTCTACCTGACGAACCGCGTGACTGCCCGGCCTACGCGGCCTCGTCCGCCGCGATCGGCGCGCTCTCGACGAGCGACCGCAGACGCCGCTCGTTCTCGGCCAGCTCGGCGCACAGGGCCGCCATGGCGCGGTCCATCTCGTCGAGCGATTCGCCGCTCCCGGCGACGGCCTTTCCACCCTCGGTCGCGGCAGCGACCTCCGGCCGGGCCTCGCCCGATCCGTCCAGCAGATGCGTCATGAGCAGCCCCGCGAAGCCCGCGATGGTGACGGCGACGCCGATTCGCAGATCGTCGGATTGGTGGCGAACGAGCAAAAAGAGACCGAAGGCGAAGGCCGACGTGCAGACGGCGACCGGTCCGCCGCGACGCCTGGCCCAGCGCGTGACGCGATCGAACGGCCGGCGCGCCCTGCGGCGGCGAGACGATGAGTAGGTGTACGGAATCAACATGGCTCCTTCATGAAAGCCGCATTGTTCTTGCGGTGCTTTAATACGTGAACAGTCTATAATGCCGCGCGAGCGGCATTGTGTGCAACGGCTTGTGGAAAGGTCTGACCATTGGCGGAGGGCTGCAAACAGCGTGCCACGAACGGCATCGCGGGACTCGGTCCCGGCCGGCCGATGCCGTGAACGGTGCCGCTCGAGGGCGCTGCGCGCCCAATACCCCTGCGGGGCACGCTATGCGCAGGCGGGTTCGTTCGATCGTCTGGTGTGCAGAATGATGGCGGCAGGTTGCGATCGTCGGGCGTGCCCGGCGCGACGGAGGTTTGTCGGATTATGTCCGGGGCGGCTGCCTAGCGGTGCGCCGGCTCGCGGCCGGCGCGGCGCAGCTTCCCGGTCGGGCCCATCCGTTGCGCGCGGAGGCTGAGGGGCGTCATGCTGTCCAGCGCCTCGTCCTCGAACTCCTCAGGCTCCGGCGGCGGCTCCGGCTTTACGACGATCAGCTCGATCATGAAGCCGATCGCCAGGCCGAGAAGCGCCGCGGTGATCACGCGCGCGCACGGCTCCCACCCGCTCCAGCCGTCCTGCGCCGCCGGGAGGAAGAGGCACGCGCCGATGGGCGCGGCCAGAAGGCCGCCGAGCGTGGCCCAGCGGCGGCGCAGGTGCGGAATGCGCCGGCCCAGCGACAGGCCGAGGAGCGCTCCCAGGATGGCGAGGACCGGCAGGCGCGCCAGTCCCTGGCCGAGGTGGATCGAGTCCCACGGAACCAGCGCGAAGCAGGCCTGCGTCCAGCCGCCCATCAATGCGCCCCAGACCGTGGAGAGCAGGATCGTCAGCGGCGCTCCATCCATTGCGGCGAGCCGCTGCCGGTAGACGCGCCGGTAGAACAGCACCAGGCCGGCGAGCAGCGCCGTCGTGAGTACGGCGGCGAGCGCCGCGGTCCATACCGCAACGACCAGCAGGGCGCGCCAGAAGCCGGTCGATTGACCCAGCGCGAAGAGCGGCGAGGCGTTGGTGGTGAATTCGCCGACCTTCGTTCCGAGACCGTCCGCGCGGTGGTCCGCGTGCGTGGTCCAGCCGTCGTAGTGGTGGATGCGGCCGAACTCGTTGACCGTTACGTGAAACTGCGTCGGGTCGGAGCCGCCGTGCAGCGCGAACTCGTCGACGAACACTTTGTACAGGCCCACCGGAGCCCGGCCGCGCTCGAAGTAGATGTGCTCGACAGGATGCTGTGTGTACGTGGGGCCGCGATTCTGGTCCACGTCCAGCATGCCGTCCGGCTGGACTGCCGCCGGGTTCGCCCCATCGTAATAGCGCGGCGTCGTGCCGAAGTAGATGTGCTGTCCGTTCGGATCGATGCAGTGGAGGTCGAGGTCGTTCAGGTTGTCCCAGGTGAGGGTGATCTCGACGACGCCGGACCGGGCGTTCGCCTCGCGTAGGCGGCGCTCGGTGTCGTTGTGGACGCCGGGAAGAAAGAGAAGGATGGGCGTGGAGTCGTGGCTGACCCAGCTCGCGGTGTGCGCCCGCGCGTAGAAGAGCTCAAGGCCGAGGGCGAGCAGGAGGCAGCCTGCGGCGCCGATCGCCGCGAACAGGAGGCGCGCCCAGAGACGCGGCCTCATTGCCGGGTGTGAATCACGCGCGCGCTCTGTCCGCCCGCGCTCTGCGGATAACTTGAGGGAGTCGGAGGCGGCTGGGACGACGGGAGCGGCTCGGTCATGTTCACCATCTCCTCGATCATCGTCTGCAGGCGCAAGGCCTCGCCCACCGCCGCGGCCCGCGCCTCTTTACGGCGAACCTGGCTGGCGGAATCCGGCTGCGGGTTGAACAGCGTGCTGCGGCGCTCTCGCAGCGTCTTCAGCTGTATCTTTATGTCGTACAGCCGGTTTTCGAGGTGCTCCACGCGAGTCGCGGCCTGGAAGGCGAGGCCCGTTTCGGGGCGCGCGCGCCGGTCATCGATCCAGATGCGCTGCTGGTTGAGCAGCCACGCTTCGCGGAGCTGCACGTCGCCCTCGCCCCAGGAGCGGGACGCCTTGTACATCAGGTAGGGGCCGCTGATTAGCGTGCCGATCAGGATGTAGACCGGGAACCAGAGCTCCTGCTCGCCGCGCGGATCGAGCGGGCTGCGGAAGCGGTCGCGGCGCGCGATCTGCTGGCGATGCAGCTCCTGGATGCCGAACGCCTCGGCGGTCACCTCGGCTAATCCCAGGATGCACGCCACAACGATTAGGACGAATGAGATGGCGAGCCCGGCGCGGAGCCGCGGCGCGCCCGGGCGGCGAAACTCGCCGAATGCCCGCAGTCGCCCGGCAAAAGTGCGATCCTCGGCGGCCGGGTTGACGGGAACCGACGGGATCGGCATGTCGAGATCGGCCTTCATCTCCAGGGCGCGCGTAATCGCATGCACCAGGTTGGAGAACAGCTCGCCCATCAGGTAGACGATCACGAAGCCGAGCGCCGCGGACAGGATGAACTTCGGCACGCTGTCGCGACGCGAGAAGTCGTCCAGGTCCAGGATTCCGACGAGCGTGCCGAGACAGAGCGCCAGCATGAAGCCGCAGACGAGAGGCGCGAGGAACTGCATGAAGAAGGTGAGGATCGTCCCCCACAGCGTCTGGCGCGGTATCGGGCTGACGCCCTGCTGGCCGGCAACCGCGTCGAGGTCCGGCACCTCGACCTGGAGCGCCTCCTCGACGGACTGCGGGCCGATGCCGCTCGGCGCGAAGTTCAGGTCGTTGATGGCGTCGGGCGTCGGCGGGGCGGCCTTGGCCGTGGGCGCCGGAGCGCTCAAGAGCCGCTTATCCAGGCTCGGAGGCGTATCGGCGTTGCGCAGTCGGTGCGGGTCCGGCTCGCAGGAGAGACCTGCCCGCGCCGCAGCTTCGGCGAAGCCCTTCTGCGCCTCCGTCAGGTCGTTTTCAACCACCAGCTCGCGTGCCTCGAGCGCCTGGATCTGCTCGTCCAGGTGCCGGCCATCCACTTCGCCGCGCGCGATCTGCTCGGCAAACCGCTTCTCCGCCTCGCGCTCGACGTCGACCTGTTCTGCCGCAGAGGCAGCGGCGCGGGTGTGGAAGTTCCACTTCGCGAGCCAGGAGCGCATCGGCATATGCGGCACCATGCCGCTCAGCTCGTTCAGCAGACCGGCGACCTGCTCCGTCTGGTCCTCTCGGCGCGGGAGCGGCGGAACGAACCAGTTCACCTCTTCATCGGCAGAGATAGGCTGCTGCCAGAATAGGCTCGTCGGCTCCTTGGGCTTCGATCCGTTGCCGTTGGAGGCTGCCGGATTGGCCCTCACCGGCTTATCGCGCGGCGCGTCCTCCAGGGAGGGCAGACGCGTGGCTGGCTCATGCACGGCGTGCACCGCCGCCTGGAACTCCGGAAGCTCCTGAGCTTCGGGCGCGTCCGGGGGCAGGTCGTACGGCGAGCCGGCGCGCCCGCTGATTTCTTGGTCCATAACTTGGCTCTCTGCGGCGATCCGGCTACTTCTTGTCGATCAGGTCGTGGAACCGGTTCATGCCGTCCTGCGCGTCGTGATCGCCCGTGATGACCAGCTTGTCGCCGAGCACCGGCTTGAAGCGCCGCTCCAGCTCCGAGCGGAATCCGTTATCGGAGCGCACGCCCTCGATCCAGACGGCCTTGACGTTCGGCAGGGCGGCCAGCTCGCCGATGCACCGATCGGTGTTCGGCGGGCTGGCATCCTCGCCGTCGGTGAGCATCATCACGGCGCAGTTCCGCTTGGCCAGCGCGGCGATCTGCGCGTCCGCTACGATCTTTTCGAGCGCCACGGAGGGATAGGTGCCCGGCGCGTTCGTGTGCTGCTTCATCACTTCGTCTTCGAGCGGCCACAGATCGCGCGATTTCCGCCAGTCGGATCGCTGGGCGAACTTGTGCGCGTTCACGTCGTAGGCCCACATGCTGATCGATGTCTGCGCAGGGAGGACCTGGTCCACGGTGTCGTCGAACACGCCGAACAGGTGCTTGCGGCCGGCGAGGTCGACGCTGCCGCTGGTGTCTACCGCGACCATCAGATCGACCTTGGGCGGAGGTTTCTGCTGCGAGTTCCACAGCAGATAGGCGCCGATACCGGCCAGGATAAGACAGGTCGCGGCCAGTGCAGCCCATACCTCGGAGGGCTTGACCTGGGATCGGGACGATTGGCGCGCTGTGCGCCGGGCATCGACTCGGTTGTTTCGCATTCGGAGTTCCTCGACGAGAGTTTCGATGGACGGCGGTCGCGCTGCCGCGCGGGGGCATCTTCGGTATTGACGGTCCTCGCGAGGACCGGTTTCGCCAACGACCCGATTGTTAGTACGATAAGAGCGCCCCACATCGTCGCAAACGACTGGCGCGCGCGGCAATTACCGCCGGCGCAACCGTACGTATAACCATTATAGTGTGTAAATTCGTGCCGAGCCGTGCCGATTCCTGCCTCTCAACATGGCCGCGAGCGCTGCAAACTTCCCTGCTCCAGCGGCGTCTAAACGTGTATGCCACTGACTCCCAACCAACAGATCGGTCCGTACACCCTGATCCGCCCGCTCGGCGAGGGCGGGTTCGGCGTCGTCTGGCTGGCGGAGCGCAGGGGCCTGATCACCACGCAGGTAGCGCTCAAGATGCCTCGGGACCGGTCGGACGCGATCGTACAGGAAGTCACACAGGAGGCGCAGGTGTGGCAGCAGGCCAGCGGCCACCCGAACGTATTACCGGTCATCGAGTGTGCGATCTATGACGGGCACGTCGTGATCGTAAGCGAATACGTGGCCGACGGCACGCTTGCGGACTGGTTTGCGCGGTGCGAAGGGAGAGCCACGCCGATCGAAGAGGCCGTGCGGATCACGGACGGAATTCTGGCGGGCCTGGAGCACCTGCACAGGCTTGAGATCACGCACCGTGACCTTAAGCCTGCCAATGTGATGCTCCAGGGGAACATGCCGCGCCTGACGGATTTCGGGCTGGCGCGCGGCAAGGCGATCGGCCAGACGCAGTCGATCACCGGCAGCCTGCACTATATGGCGCCGGAGATGTTCAGCGGCGACTACTCGCCCCAATCCGATCTGTGGGCCGCCGGCGTCATCCTGTATGAGCTGCTCACGGGCAGACTGCCGTTCCCGCAGGAGCGCGTCGAGATGCTCATTCCCGCGATCGTCGGGAGCGAGCCGGCTGCCATGCCGGCCGCGATCCCCGCAGGGCTGCGGCGCGTCGTCGAGCGCGCGCTCGTAAAGAAGCCGGAAGGCCGATGGCGCTCTGCGGCCGAGATGCGCGCGGCTCTGGTGGCCGGTGTCTCGGAGGCTGTCTCGACTCCGCCGTCGGAGCACGCCGCGCGGCGCGAGCGCGTGGCGCTCCTCTATAAGCGAGACGCCGAGCCGGATGAGCGCGTGCTGCGCCTGCTTGAGGAGAGCCTCGAGTCCCGCGGGCACGCCGTGTTCATCGACCAGCACCTGGCCGTAGGGATCGAATGGGCCCGCGAGATCGAGCGGCAAATCCGCGACGCAGACGCCGTCGTTCCGCTTATTTCCGCTGCGTCCATACAGAGCGAGATGCTGGCCTACGAGCTAAAGATCGCCCAGGAGGCGCTCCTCCGCGAGGGCAAGCCGCGGCTTCTGCCGGTCCGCGTCCGGTTCGCCGGCCGGCTATCGGGCGAACTCGGTGAGATTCTCAATCGCGTCCATTACGCGTCCTGGAGCGGTCCGGAGGATGACGGCCGGCTCACGGCGGAGATCGGCGCGGCCGTGGAGCGCACCGCGCAGCCGGCGGCAGCCGCGCCGGCGCCGAAGCCGATGGAGGCCGTGGGAGGCGCGGTCAATCTCGACTCGAGCTACTGGATCGTGCGGCCGACCGAGATGCAGTTTCGCGACGCCATCGCTCGGGGCGACAGCATCGTCCTGCTCAAGGGCGCGCGCCAGATGGGCAAGACGTCGCTGCTCGCGCGCGGCC
>DATGJU010000111.1:0-7852 GCA_035295045.1 Chthonomonadaceae bacterium | reverse complement strand
GCGGTCGCGCCGCGCGATACGGGGTACTATCGAATAGCGCCGGGCGCATTCGATCCGCAAGGCGCGGGCCGCAATAGAGATGAGTTAGGGCGGAGACCATGTCCACCACGGAAATCCTGGCGGCGTTCGACGCGCGCGGCGGCCTGAACACTCGCGCAATCGACCGCGCGGCGGAGCTGCTGCGCGCCGGGCGACTGGTCGCCTTTCCGACCGAGACGGTATACGGCCTCGGCGCAAAGGCGCTGAGCGCGGAGGCCGTGGCGCGGATATTCGCGGCAAAGGGCCGGCCCGCGTACAATCCGGTGATCGTCCACGTGTCCGACGCGGGCGCCGCGCAGGAGCTGGTCGCCGATTGGCCGGACATTGCGGACCGCCTCGCGGCAGCGTTCTGGCCTGGTCCGCTGACGCTTGTCCTGCCGAAGAGCCTCCTCGTGCCGGATGAGGTGACGGCCGGCAGCCAGACGGTCGCGGTCCGCGTGCCGTCACACGCCGTGGCGCTTGCGCTGCTTCGCGCCGCCGGAGCGCCGGTCGCAGCGCCGAGCGCGAACCGCTCGATGCTCCTCTCGCCGACAACCGCCGAGCACGTCCTGGAGGGCCTTGACGGCCGGATCGACGCCGTGCTGGACGCAGGACCGGCGCCGGGAGGAATCGAATCGACCGTCATCGGCCTGGCAGACTCGCCGCCGAGGCTGCTGCGGCCGGGGCTGATTTCGCCCGCCCAGATCGAGGCCGTGATCGGGCGCATCTCGTGGCTGCCGGATATCGAGTCGGCAGTACGTCGGAGTGCGGGGACGGGACCGGAGGAGGCCGGAGTCGCCGGCGGGAGCAGCGCGGCGCTGCCCTCGCCCGGCATGATGGCGAGGCACTACGCGCCGCGCGCCCCGCTGGAGGTGGCGGCGTCCGGCGAGCAGCGCGCGCGAGCGCTGGCCGCGGCGGGACACGCCGTAGGCTGGATCACGCGCGTGCGCCCGAACGCGGCGGCAGCGGCCGGCCTCACGGTGATGGAGATGCCGGCCGATCCGATCGGCTACGCGGCCGGCCTGTACGCCGCCCTGCACGCCCTCGACGCGCGGGGAGTGACGCGCATCGTGGTGGATGCACTGCCATCAACCGAGGATTGGCTCGCGCTGCGCGACCGGCTGGCTCGGGCGGCGACGCCCGCGGCGGACGGTTAGCACGCGCATGCCTCGATTTTGAGGCCGGCGCGCTCGGCCCAGCGGCGCAGAATGGCGTCCGAGGCCTTCAGGGTCGGAGGCGCGTAGTAGTTGCGCGGAATGTAGTTGAAACGTCCGCGCGCCTGCACGATGGTCCGAGTGCGGTTGCGCACCTCGATCGTAAGAACGCGCGTGCCGCTCGCATCTCCGGCGCCGCGGCGGCGCAGGCTCCAGATCGAGCAGTTTCCCGAGGCGCAGGATCCGGCGTACGTAGCCACGCAGTGGTGCATGTAGCGCCCCTCCTGGTGCAGCTCGCGGACTGAAAGCAGCTCCTGGACGGTCCACACCGCGCCATCGCTCTCCTGTGCCGACCAGGCGCAGACGCCGCTCGCAACGCCCGATGGCGACCACTCCTTCTGGGGCCGCTTCTCCAGCGCCAGAGCGCGGCGCCACTCCTGGACCTGCCGGACCAGCGCGACCGGCGAGCGGCCCTTCATCGTCAGCGCCGGCTGCGCGGGCGCCGTCGGAATCCACTCACCCGCTTCGTCTCGCACGTCGACCGGAACGAACTTCTGGGCGTGAAGGTAGTCGACGATCGGGCGGATCTGCGCGGGGTCCAGCATCACATGGCTTACGAAGAACTGGACCACGGTCGCCCAGAACGGCTCATCCTCCTGTGGATCGGCGAGCCGGGTGCTCAGGATGGCGCGCGCCGTGCGGACCGTTCCGCCCATTCCGCGCACCTGCCCCCATCGCATCGCCGCGTCGATGGTCAGCTCCGCGGGCGCCCGCATCGCGCAGTGCGCCATCCGTTTCGTCAGCGCGATCGGCATGAACGCGGCCGCTCGGAGGTTCCGGCCGTCGGCCAGGGCGAGGAACAGATCGACGTGCTTGCAACAGCCGCAGGCCTCCGGCTCAAACCAGGCGCGGTCCATGAACGCAGGTATCTGATAGGGCGTGAAGAGCCAGCGGACCAGTGAACCGAACCGCCTTCGCGGCCCGCCGTACTCACCTTTCCAATCCTCCGGCTGCGCGATCCAGCGGTCGTGCAGATCCGCGATGCGGCCGAGCGCGGCCAGCAGCGAATTGGCAGGGTCCCATCCGATGTCGGCGATATACGGATTCTCTGCGAGGTCCTCAAGCTCTGCCCCGAATCGCAGAATCAGCCGCAGCAGCGCATCCCGGACGGCGTCGCGTTTCTTGAGCGCTCCGACCACCTTGAACAGATCGTGCTCGGCAGCGGTCCGAAGGCACTCGCTATCGACAGCGCCCGCGAAGATCGCGCGGACGATGTCGTCCGGCCGGCGGCGCCCCTCCCGGGCGCGGGTGAGCGCGGCGACAGCGGCCTCGAGGCGGACCGTCTCGCGCTCGCGCGCAAGGGCCCGCTCGCTCTTGCGTGGCGAGGCGCTCCAGTCGTGCGCCCTGCACCAGGACGCGTAGTCCTGCGCCGGCGTCAGGCCAAGCCGCGCGACGTGCGCCTCCAGTCGGGCGCGATCGCGCGCTTCCGCTGCAAGCCGTTTTGCGCGCAGCCGCTCGGCGCTGCGACGCCGCCAGTGCTTGAACGGCGCGGCGCCGAAGCCCTGGTCCCTGCACCAGCGGCGGTAGGCCAGACGATCGGCCAGTCCGAGACTAGCGATGTGCCGATCGAGTCGGGCGCCCGGCAGGCTCGTCGCCGTGACCGGATATGTGGTTTTGGTAGCTGCTCTTTTCATCGCCGGAAACCCTTAACGATCCTCCGGAGGAATTGACAGGGAGATACGCGGAATCGTTGCAACGGTGGTCCGCCATCACGCCGCCCGTCGTATGCAATCTGCCTCGCGGTCCCGCGATACACCGTAACTGGAGCGCGCCGACCGGCTGCGACGAGTGGTCGCCGCACCCGCAAGCGGGTACCCGGACCCCGCTCACCCAGCGGGTACCCGGTGGCCTTCGGCCCAGTTCCCGCCTGGGCGGGATCATCGAATCCGCGGGCTCGCGTTCGGATTGCTCGGTCGTCGCTTGAAGGCACGAAGATCATTAGGAGAGACTCCCATGCTCGAGCCACTATCGCCGGACCTGCGATTCGGGCCAGGATTCTCCCTGACGGACCGGCTCGACTCACCGTTCCGGCTGGCGGTGGGCCACGACAGGTCCTGCTCCAGCGCGGTCGATCTGCTCGACGTGAACGGCGGTTTCGTGGCGCGCCTTCTTGAGGCCGGGACGGTCGCGGACTGCCGGGTGGTCTGCTTCGCTCCCGATGGCCGCACGCTCTTCGTCGGCACCGCGATCCTGACAGCGAAGGATTTACCGTCCGGCGAAGTGCGTGAGCTGTGGCGCTCGGACACACCCGAGGCCCGTTGCCTATCGCTGGACTGCTCGCCAGACGGACGGACGCTGGTCCTCATGTCCGGCGAGAACAGGCGTGCCGGCAAGGGCCGAATCGTACCGGGGCCGCGGACCGTGAGCGCAATCTCCGCCGATAACGGTACGGTACGCGCCCTGTACACCGATCCGCAGGGCGCGCGCACGGTTGCGGTCGAGTGCGACTGGAGGCGGCATTTCGCACTGGGCGTCCGCGTCTCAATCGATAGAGATGACGGATGCCACGAGCTGGCCCGAATCGACCTCGACTCCGGCGTGGCGGAAGTTGTTGGGCGGTCCCGCGACACGATATGGGACCTTGCACTGCACCCGGCCGGCCAGTCCGCCGCATGGGGCGGGCCGACCGGTCGCATCTGGCGGCAGGACCTGGATGCCGGCGAGCTGGCCGAAGATTTGGCCGCGGGGCGCTGCCCGGCATGGTCGCCAAGCGGCGATAGCGTGGCCTTCATGGCGGACCAGGACCGACTCCGCCTGCTCGATATTGCCAGCGGCCGGACCACGGACTTGATCTGGTTCGAACGCACCGCCGCGACTCCAGGCCGCCGGCCATTCAGCTTCTCGACAACTCCGCGGTGGTCGCCGGATGGGCGTCAGCTCTGGTTCAGCCTGACGCAGTCCGTCAAGATGCCCGCGCCACGCTCGATCCCGGAAGCCGCGGAGGAGGCCTGGCGATTCGTCCAGCCCGCGCTGCACAACCTCAACCCCGGTCGAACGTCGCGCCACGCGCCGTATCGCCGCGTCGCAAACCGTCCTGTCTGGGGCGTTGCCGACCTCGCGGCGAAGCAGATCGCGCTGTCGCCAGGCTGCCACCACGGCGTCGCCTGGCTGCCAGTCTGTTGAGGTGGCGCGCCGCGACAGTTAATCCGCGGCGGATCGTTCGGCTGCGCCGCGCACGCATCACGTGAGCCAGCGACGGAGAGGTGTTCGCCGTCGCGAACCGGGCCTGCGGTGTGGCAAACGGTCACGTCGTCGCCAGCCAGGACCGCTACGACGGGCAGATGAGATCACGGTGAGCGGACCCGTCGCAGGATATCATACCGACTATGCCAGCACGTGACGGGGAACGCCGAGCCCCTGCTCCGCGGCCCAGCGCTTGAGCACGTCTGCGGCCAGCGAGAGGCGCGCGGCGCCTCGCTTCTCGCCGAGGGCCCGGTTGCAGCGGCCGCGGGCCTGCACGATCGTCCGCCGCCGGTTGTCGACCTCGATCGTCATCACGCGGCGAGCGGCTCCGGCATCGCGCGCCCGCAGCGACCAGATCGAGATCGCGCCGCGCTCGCACGACGCGGCGTACGATGCCACGCAGTGGCGCATCTCCCTCCCCTCCTCCTGCAGCGCCCGGGACGAGAGCAGCTCTTCGATCGTCCACTCCGTGTCGATTGTGGCGCCCGGCTCACGGCACACCGAGCGATGCCCGGCGATTCCGCCGGTGGGCCACTCCACCGCCCTGCGGCGTGTCTCGCGCGCCAGCTCGCGGTGCCACTCCTCGACGCGCCTCAGGAGTGCGAGACCGGTGCGCCCCTTCATCGAAAACGCAGGCTCCGGGACCGCCAGTGCCGGCACGCCGTCCGGCCCCTGAATCTCCGCCGGGACGAAGCGCCTGTTGTGGACGAAGTCGACGATCTCGCCGACGCGCGCCACGTCCAGCATCGGATTGTTGATAAAGAAGAAGATGACCGACTGCCAGAAGGGCTCGTCCTCCTGGAGCTCCGCCAGCCGCGTGCCGAGCAGCGCGCGAGCCAGCCGCTCGTCGCCGCCCAGCGCGCGGACCTGCGCCCAGCGCAGCGCGGCCTCGATCGCCATATCGCGTGGCGCCTGCAGGAACAGGTGCGCGGCCCGCCGCGTAAGCCGGATCGGGATATCCGCCGTGCGAATGTTCCGGCCATTTCCAATGTGCAGGTACCAATCGCGGTGCCGCGCAGCGCGGGCATCGCCGCCTTCGAGCCACGCGGCGTCGAGGAAGGCCGGCACATCGTACGCGGCCATCAGGTGGCGCGCGAACTGCCCGAACTGCCTCCGGGCGCTGTGGCTATCGGGCCGCCACTGCTCCGGAGGCTGCCGCCAGTCGCGATGGCGCCTCGCAAGCTCCAGCAGGCCACGGGTGTAGGTGTTGCCTGGCTGGTCGCCGAGATGCGCAATGGCCGCGCCGAGCGCTAGCAGCCGGCTTACCCGCTCGCAATGAACAACGAGGCGCTGGAGCGCGGCGCGCACGCCCGCGTCGGGGCCGGCCTCGTCGAACGCCTCGCAGATCGCTTTGTAGAGCGGCGAGCCGGGCGACGCGCCGGGCTGTACCGGCTCCGCGGGCGGGCGGCCGGCAATGCCGGCATAGCGAGGATGCAGGCCCGGGTCCGCGCCTCCGCGGCGGCCGCCGGGGGCGCCGGCCCTGACGCGGACCCGGCGATCGTCCGAATCCCCGGCGGCGGAGGACTGCTCGCGCGCGTCGGAATCGGAAGGCGCGCCGGCCAGCGCCCCTATCGCCGAGCCCATCCGCCGATCCAGCCGGCGCGCGGCAGAGAGCGCGGCGGCGGACCGCTCGCGCGAAAACTCCAGCAGCTCTTCGGCGCGCTGCCGGGGCCGCTTTTCCAGCTTCTCGGCGAAGGCGTGCGCGCGGCACCACGCGTAGTATTCTGCCTCGTCGGCTGCTCCCAGCGCGCGGAAGTGCTCGGCCATCGCGGCGAGCGCGGCAGCCCGTTTCCGCAGCGCGTCCGCCCGTTCGCGCTCGGTCCGCCGCTCGTGCCAGCACTTGTCCAGCGCCTCGCGGAAGCCGTTCGCGCGGCACCACGCCCGGTACGCCTCGGTGGAATCCAGCCCGATGGCGGCCAGGTGCCGCGTCAGCTCGCCCGCTGCCGGCGACGTCTTCGCCGGGGCTCCTGCCCGCCGCTTCGACATTCACCCTCCATGTGCCCGCAATCTGGCCGGCCGCCGCTCGCCCGCCCGACCCCGCACTATTCGCGCCACGTTGGCGGGCGCGGAGGTCTGGCCCACGGGCTGGCTAAGTCCGTCCCGCCGCCTGGATTGGCCGGCGTCACCTTCTGGCTTAGTTCGTCCCACTGTCGGGCTGGGTCCGTGCCACTGTCCGGCTTAGTTCGTCCCACTGCCGAGCTGGGTCGGTGCGGTCTCGCTTAGTTCGTCTGACCGCCTGGCTTAGCCGGCGCCGCTTGGATCGGCTTGCGCTGCCGCGTCGCTTAATCCGTCCCTCCGCCTGCCTGGGTCGGCACTGCCTAGCTGCCTGAGTCGGCGCGGCTGCGTGGATGGGCCAGCCCCACCGTCTGGATTGATCCGCGCCGCCCGGACTGCTCCTCGCCACCTCCTGTCCGGGCCTGCCTCCCCGGCTGGCTGGAGTCGAGGCCCGCGTGCTACCGCCTGGCGGACACGGAGGCCGGCCCTACCGCTGGTGGGTCTGTAATAGTGCAGGCGACGTCCGGCGTGCCGGCTTCGGCGGTGCAGGCGCGTGGGACCACGCCTGCACGGCGACCGGTAACTCCGGCCATCGGACGCGTCTATTCCCTCTTTCGGGCGGCTGCGCCATTACGCTAAACAGTAACGCAAGTATCCGCGCTGGGAGTGAGACTCAACACGCAGGGGTGTCACACAGGAGCCACCAAACCGCAGCAACGAGGAGCCCGGCAAGCCGCCAACCGGCAACCAGCAACCTGGAAGCAGCAATGTGCATCTGCGACCGGGAATCACGAACCAGCAACCTGCAACCAGGAAGGTGCAGCGAGGAACCGGCAACCTGCGACCAGCAGCCAGCTACTAAGGACGCGCCCGTAGTCTGTTCGTAGTTGCGCTCGGGCGACGGAATGAATTCCTTCGCTGTACGGCCTATGAACCCGTGTCCCTGCGGGACACCAATGCCTCCGCGTGATCTACGAAGCGACTCGGAGCAGCTACTAGGAACCAGGAACCAGGAACCAGGAACCAGCTACAAGCTACCCGACGCCCGCAAGGACGGGATCGATGTCCGAGGTTGGGACGGCTTCCGAGCGCGCGCGCTGGAGTATCTCCATCGAGGGCGCGGAGCGGGCGATGGAGCGGCCGGTCTCCTTGGTGAGGTCGACGATCATGGGGTTGGGCAGCGCGCGGCCGCGGCTGTCGATGTGGACGAGGATGATCGGCCGGCGCGATGCGCTGGGCAGCGTTCCCGCGACGATGCCGAGCTCGCCTGTCGTCAGGCGGACGGCCGCACCGTCCGGGTAGAGCGCAATCCGGTTGCCGAGCGTCGCGACGATGTTCCGATCGAAGAGGCCGGGGCTCTGGAGCATCCAGCTCAGGGCCGCATCGGGCAGCACCGCCTCGATGCCGGCGCGCGTGGAGGTGAGCGAGTCAAACGCCTCCGC
>DATGJU010000110.1:0-12055 GCA_035295045.1 Chthonomonadaceae bacterium | reverse complement strand
GGCTGCGAGGGCGGCTTCGTCAGTGCCGCCTGTTCCTTGTCCCTGCCGGGTCGAGCCTTCGATGTCGGTGAGCAGGAGGGTGACGGTGAGAGGAAGAGCGGGTGAGCGGGTAAACGGGTGAGCGGGTGAATGAGCAGGCGAGACGCCCGCGCTCCCAGCGGTCGCCGCGGACAGCGCTGGGGCCGCGAGGCCGACCTGCATTTCGAGTTGGCGGGCCAGGGCGCGCAGGGGAGCGGAGGGCTCTTCACCGATCTCCGCCTCCAGCAGGCGCTCCCACTCCTTATACTGGCGCAGGGCGGCTGCCGGCTGGCCCGCAGCCACCAGCAAACGTATCAGGTGGTGGTGCGCCTCCTCTCGCAGTGGATCCGCGCTGACCGCCTGGCGGGCGTAGCGCAGCGCGGTCGAGAAGTCGCCCTGCCGCTCAAGATCGGAGAGGAGAACGGTAACCGCGTCAAAGCAGAGACCGGCCAGGCGCTCCTGCTCCGGAGCGATCCACTCCTCGTAGTAGCCGGGCAGAAGCCGCCCCTGGTACAGATCCACGGCCCGCTCAAGGCTATGCCGACGTTCGGCGGCGCCTTCCGTCTTGTGCGCTTCGCGTATGGCGGCCTCAAATCCGGCGACGTCGGTAGCAATCATCGCGGGGATGAGGCCCACGGAGTATCGGTCGGCGCGCAGAACCGTCCCGGTGGCGGTTCCGGGTGGCTCGAACTGGTGCCGCAGGGAAGAGAGCGCCGCGCTGAGGTTGTTGCGCGCGGTCTCCGGGCCGCTCTCAGGCCAGAAGATGTCGACGAGGATCTCGCGGGAGTGCATCTGGCGCGAGTAATAGGCAAGATATGCGAGGAGGCCGCCGACTTTCTGGTACTTGAAGCGCGTGATGACCCGGTCTTCGAGCTGCGCGCGCAATCCGCCGAGCAGGGTGATGCGCCACGGTTCGGGCATGGATTGGCTGCCTCCTAAGAACAGTCCGCGACGCAGATGCGCTGAACTGCAGACTCGATGGGCGCGGTCCGGGTTTCCCCGCCATTTTACTCCATGTGCCCTGACCAAACTCTGAAACGGAACGGCGCTCCGCCGGCAGCCGCCTCGCCGGAACATGCGAGCAGATGTCGGCGTAGGACAAACTGAAACTCAGCTGGTCGAGACTTGCCATTGCATCGCGGTCCGTCCTACACGCTGAGACAGTATACAGGTGGTCGGAGCAACCTCCTGCTCGCTACGAACCGGAGCCGTGAACCTCGTCGGTTCGGGGCCTTCGCGAGTGCATGCGAGTGTACGGCGCCCTGCGGGGCGGGGTGACCGGAGAGTGGTCGCAACGTGCCATCCTACCTTGACGGTTGCTTAGACTGGGGGCGTCGATGAAGCGCTTGACCGGGATCGCCTGCGCAGGCCTACTTGCAACGATGACTACGACGGTCCATTCCGCGCAGACCGGCCTTTCGCTGGACCGGCGGGACAACTATCTCATCATTCGCGGCGCGGAGATTCCCGGCGGAGAGATCCGCATAAACTACCTGGAGGCCTACTGCCGCGCGGGCTCGGCGGATGCCGACTGGGTCCAGCACACGGTCATTCCGCACCGGTCCGAGGTAACGTTTGCCAGTCCGGATCGTCGAACGTTAAAGCTCCGCGACACGCTTGCGGACGGCGTGATCGTCGAGCACACCATCACCGCGAAGCGGGACGAGGTGGATTTCCGGCTGGTGGCCCGGAATCCGACCGCCGTCCGCTCCGAGGCCCACTGGGCGCAGCCCTGCGTCCGGCTCGGCGCGTTCACCGGCTTCGGCGCCGATTCCGGCGGGGATCTGGACGATTACCTGCCGAAGTGCTTCCTCTTCCTGGGCGGCAAGCTGCGGAGGATGCCGACCGCGGACTGGGCAAAGCAGGCCCGGTACACGCCCGGCCAGGTCTGGTCTCCTGCAAACGTCCCGCGGACGGACGTGAACCCGCGACCGCTGTCGCCGAACGTTCCGAGCTGCGGCCTGATCGGCTGCTTCAGCGCCGACGACAAGACGATCTTCGCGACGGCGTGGGAGCCCTACCAGGAGCTATTCCAGGGCGTCGCGCGCTGCCTGCACTCCGACTTCCGCCTCGGCGGCCTCGAGCCCGGCGAGACAAAGACGATCCGCGGCAAGATCTACCTGGTCCGCAACGACGTCCCCGCGCTACTGCGGCGCTACCGCCGCGACTTCCGGGAGCAGGCAAGATAGGCCGCGCTCCACCAATAGGAGGTCAGCGCGCCGGCGTCAGCGTCACCTCCCGCAAGTTTATGGCCTTCCAGCTGCCGGCATCGCGGGGCCGGACGGTGATCGTCACGTCGCCGGGGGCGGCGATCTCGATGCGGCCCAGGTCGATGGTGCGGAAGGAGTCCCAGCCACCGGTGGAGGGGACGGCGCCGGCGGCCTCGCCGCCGGGAAGAGCGACTGCCAACTCCGCGCCGCCGGCGACGGCCGCCACGGAGGCCGTTACGCGGTACGCGCCGGGCCGCGCGACGTGCACGCGCCAGGTGACGAATTCGCCCGGCCGGTCCCAGAAGCCGACGTTGCTCTTGCCGCCGCGCTGCTCGACGCGAATCTGGTCGCCGTGCGTTTCGGCGGCGTCCACGGCCAGAGTGAGGCGGCCCTCCGCGTCCGGCTGGACGACGGTGACGGTCTCGGCGATGGGCGCGGGCCGCAGGTCCGTTCCCGTGATCTTGAGGCCGGTCGTGAGCTCGGAGACGGGCTGCGCCGGCAGATGGATGACGAGGCCCTCGGCGGTTTGCTCCCAGGTGAGCCGGCCCTTGTAGCCGAGCAGCCTGATGTCCGCGATCTTGTTGTAGGTCTCGCCGCGCGGCCGGGCCAGCGACCGGATCGTCAGCGTTCCGCCCTTCGGCCAGCCGAGCGCGAGCGCGTAGAGCGTGGCGCCGCGGGTGGTGAAGCGGATGTCTCCGGCGCTGTACTGGAAGTCCTCCTTGAAGGCGCCGCCCTTCGCCCGCACCGCGCCCTCGCCGTAGACGAGCCACGGCCGCGACTTGTAGATCGCCTCCCCGTGCACGGCCGTCCACTGCGCCATCTGCTCCAGCATCTGCTCCACTTCGGGATCGAGCGAGCCGTCCGGCCGCTGGACGACGTTGAGGAGCAGGTTGCCGTTCTTGCTGACATTGTCGACCAGCGTGTGGACGACCCAGCTCAGCGGACGATACTTCCAGTTGCGATCGTAGAACCAGTCGCCGATGGAGGTGTCGGTCTGCCAGGGGTTGGGGTCGATCTTCGGCATAATGCCGCGCTCGATGTCCTCGACCCAGCGGCCTTGGGAGGCCTGCTTGCAGTTGTAGATCGCCTCGACCTTTCCGCCGTGGCGCGCGGCGTCCTGGTTGTAGAAGTGGGCGATCATGCCGAGGCCGACCTCGTTGCCGAAGGGCACGCCGCCGTCGGAGTAGAGCAGGTCGGGGTGGTAGTTATCGACTAGCTCCTCGATCTCGGAAAGCCACTCCGCCTGCCATTTGGGATTGTTGCTGTACCAGCCGGTGTCGCCCGGCTCCGCGGGGAAGTGGTAGAGGTCCCAGTAGGCGGGGTTGGCGCCGTCGTAGGGCACGCCGGCCTTCGGTCCGGTCATGTCGGAGCGGTGGCTGGCCTGGAACCAGGTGAAGCTCGCGCCGAGGTGCTCGGAGACGCCGAAGCGGAGACCTTCGCGCTTCGCGGCCTTCTGCCAGTCGCCGACCACGTCGCGGCGCGGCCCCATGTTGACAGCGTTCCAGCGGTGCAGCTTCGAGTTCCACAGGAAGAAGTTGTCGTGGTGGCTGCCCATGCTGACGAAGTAGCGCGCGCCGGCCCGCTTGTAGAGCTTCATGAGGCGGTCCGGGTCCCACTTCTCGGCCTTCCAAAGCGGGATAATGTCCTTGTAGCCGAACTGGGAGGGGTGGCCGTAGTGCGCGATATGGTAGTTGTAGTGCTTGCTGCCCTGCTCGTACATGCCGCGGGCGTACCAGTCGCCGTCCATGGGGACGGACTGCGGCCCCCAGTGGGCCCAGATGCCGAACTTGGCGTCGCGGAACCACTCCGGGCATTTGTACTGCTTGAGCGACTCCATGGTCGGCTGGTAGGTGGCGTCTGGCATCTGGTTGCTGGTGGCGGGCGGGATCGTCAGGGCCGCGAGCAGCAGCGCGGCGGCGATGGCTAGCTTCATCCGGTCAGTCCCCTTCGGGCAGCGGTCTCTTCCGGGAGATAGTTCCGCGCGGGGCGGCGAAGGCCCTTTTTTGGGCGGCTGGAGAGGCATTGTCACACGGAGACGCCAGGGCGCAAAGGGAGACGGGATTCTGGACTCGCGCAGAGAACGCAAAGGGCGCAAAGAGTTCCGAAGTCATAGACGAGGAAATCCAAAATCGAAAACCCAAGAGCCAGAATCGATAGCGAGTCCCGCCTCGCGCTCATGATGCACGATAACCTGGCGAGCGGATACGGCAAGATGGGGCACGGCCTGCTGCGCTACAGCGAGGCCGAGATCGTGGCCGTGGTGGATCGCGCGGAGGTGGGGAATACGGTCGAGGGAGTGACCGGCATCGCGCGCCCCGCGCCGATCGTCGGCACGGTCGCGAAGGCGGCGGCGCTTGGCGCGGACACGCTGGTGCTGGGCGTTGCGACGGCCGGCGGCGTGCTGCCCGGCGACTGGTGGGACGAGATCGAGCTCGGCCTGCGCGCCGGCATGTCGCTGGTGAATGGCCTGCACGCCCCGCTCGCGGAGCATCCGCGTCTGAAGGCGGCGCTGCAGCCTGGCCGCTTCATCTGGGACGTGCGCCGTGAACCGGAGGGGTTGGAGAACGGCACGGGCGCGGCCCGCACGCTTTCGGCGCGGCGGGTCCTTACCGTCGGCACCGACATGGCGATCGGCAAGATGACCGCCTCCATCGAGCTGGACCGCGCGGCGCGGAGGCGCGGCCTCCGCTCGATATTCCTCGCGTCCGGCCAGATCGGCATCTGCATCTCCGGTGAGGGCGTAGCGCTGGACGCGGTCCGCGTCGATTTCGCATCCGGCGCCGTCGAGCAGCTCGTAATGCGCCACGGCGAGGGCCACGACATCCTCTGGGTGGAGGGCCAGGGCTCGATCCTCCATCCCGCCTCTACAGCCTGGCTGCCTCTCGTCCGCGGCTCCATGCCAACGCATATGATCCTGTGCCACCGCGCCGGCCAGGAGGGGATCGCGCGCCAGCCCTGGGTGAAGATCCCGCCCATGCGCGAGGTCGCCGCGCTCTACGAGGCAGTCGCGGCCGGCGCGGGCGCGCTGCCCGCCGCCCGCGTCGCCGGCATCGCCCTCAACACCCTCCACCTCGATGAGGCAGCGGCGCGCCACGCCGTCGAGGAGGCTGCAGCGGAGTCCGGCCTTCCCGCCGCCGACGTCGTCCGCTTCGGCGCGGAGCCACTGCTGGAGGCCGTGCTGGGGGACTGACGAGCGGCTGAACAGTGCTGCGGCGCGGGACCGACGTACTCGACCGAAGAGCCGCGCGGCCCTCTCTACCCGTACACGAACCCGGCGACTCGCGGATCGTTCACGAAAACCAGGTCGACCACGTCGAACGCCTGCTTCGCGACCGGCCTGCCGACGACCTCGGCCCGCTTCAGCATCGTTCCGAGCACGGCCGCGCCCTCCGCCGGCGGCTCCTCGCCGTCAATGACCATGATCTGGGGTCCGCCGGGATCGGGCCTGCAGTGCATCGATACGGTCACGCGCTCGCCAGCATCGCCTCCGCCCCAACCGCCCAGGCTGACCGTCACGGTGAGGCCCCGCTCCCGGTGCCCCTCCGTCCAGCGGGCGTAGTAGACGGCGTGCGCGTCGCCGTCCAGACGGACGTACCCCCAAACGGTCTGCGACCGGTTACCGCAGCAGGGGCATTCGCCGGTCAAATTGCTCCCGCCCAGCTCCAGCCTGAGGTCTGCCATCGATCGCCTCTCCTGCGCAGGCGAACGCCCCGCGCGCGTCGAAATCGTAACAAGTCTACCTCTCGACAGGAGCCACGGTTGCAGCAACATACCAACGAGCTCGGGCAGCCGGTCGGCGCTCCCGTGCCGGACTGGACGCCGCCGCCGCGCCCGGAGCGCGCGCCGCTCGACGGGCGGTTCTGCCGCGTAGAGCCGCTGCACGCCGCCGCGCACGCCGCATCGCTCCATGAAGCCAACCGGCTCGACGCCGACGGCCGCACCTGGACCTACCTCGCCTACGGACCGTTTGAAACGCTCGCGGCCTACCGGGCCTGGGCCGAGGCCGCGCAGCGGAGCGCAGATCCGCTCTTCTTCGCCGTCGTGGATCGCCGGACCGAACGCGCCGTCGGCATCGCCAGCTATCTGCGGATCGATCCGGCGAACGGTTCGATCGAGATCGGCCATCTCCACTTCTCGCCGCTGCTGCAGCGCACGCCCGCCGCCACTGAGGCCCTCTTCCTGCTCATGGACCAGGCCTTCCGGCTCGGCTACCGCCGGCTGGAGTGGAAGTGCAACGCTCTGAATGCTGCTTCCTGCCGGGCTGCGGCGCGGCTGGGCCTGCGCTTTGAAGGAGTTTTCCGCCAGGCTACGGTAGTTAAGGGCAGGAATCGCGACACGGCGTGGTACGCCGCGATCGATCGCGACTGGCCCGCCCTCCGCGCCGCGTTTGTCCGCTGGCTTGCGCCGGCCAACTTCACCGACGAAGACCTGCAGATCCAGGCGCTCAGCGATCTGACGGCTCCGCTGCTCAAGGATACCAAATGACCGCACCGGCGCCGCCTGCCCCGAATGAGATAGAGCGCTCCGTTGTCCGAACGCTGACGTGGCGGCTGCTGCCGTTCCTGGCGCTGCTCTACATGTTCAATATTCTTGACCGCAATAACGTCACGCTGGCAGGCCCTTCGCTGCAGAAGGACTTGAACTTCAGCAACACCGTTTACGGCTTCTGCGGCGGTCTTTTCTTCGTCGGCTACTTCCTGCTGGAGGTGCCGAGTAACCTGATCATGGAGCGGGTCGGCGCGCGCCGCTGGATCGCGCGGATTATGATCACGTGGGGCGCCATCTCGGCCTCCATGATGTTCATCCGTACGCCCTTCAGCTTCGGAGCGCTTCGCATCCTGCTCGGCATGGCGGAGGCCGGGTTCTTCCCCGGCATCATGCTCTACCTCACGTACTGGGTGCCCAGATCGGCGCGAGCGCAGGTGATCGCCCGATTCCTTGCGATGACCGCCTTCGTCGGAATCGCCGGAAACCCGCTGAGCGGCGCGCTCCTGCGCATGAACCACGTACACCACCTCGCGGGATGGCAATGGCTGTTTCTCCTGGAAGGAATTCCATCCATCCTGCTCGGCCTCCTCGTATGGGTCGTGCTGCCGAACAGCCCTGAGACCACGAGCTGGCTCACCTCGGAACAGAAGCAGTGGATCGCATCGTCGCTGGAGCGCGAAAACACCAACGTGCACCTCGTGCATCACAAGTCGGTATTCGCAACGCTCAGGGATCGGCGCGTTCTGCACGTCTGCCTGATATTCCTGATCACGTCGATCGGCGGAAACTGCGCTGGCTTCTTTGCTCCGAAGCTGATCATATTCCGCAGCGGTATGACCTGGCCGGACTGGTTAGTGGCGAACTGGCTGACGGTGCCGGCGATCTTCGGAGTGATCGCCATGGTTTTGGCTGCCGGCCACTCCGACCGCACAGGCAACCGCAAGATGCATGTTGTTGCGGGGTACTTCCTGGCCGGATGCTGCTATCTCGCCTTTATCATCGCGCCGACGCCCGAGCTGATCATCCTCGCGATGGCGGTCAATACGCTGGGCGAGCGCGTGGCGGCCGGCTCCTACTGGGCGGTCACCACGAATCTGCTCGGCTCCCGGTCCGCCGCGGGTGGAATTGCGTTCATCAACTCCGTCGGCAACCTCGGGGGATTCATCGGGCCGTGGATGATGGGGATCCTCCTCGATCGCAGCCACGGAAACTTCACCCCGGGGCTCGTTACCGGCTTCGTATTCATGATGGGCGGCGTCGTTGCCTCGCTTCTGCTGCCGCGCCGCGCGCCCGAGCACAGCGCGCCGCCGTGGCCGGATGCGCCGCCGGCGGAGTCCGAGCCCGTGTCTGTCCCCTAGCGGCGGCGACAATCAAGCTGGCTCGGGCAGGTCGAGGGCAGCGCGACGGCGACTCAACGTATGTGCAGAGTCCACCTTCGCCCCGCGGCGCGAGGCTTGCGGGTCCAGACGCAATGGGGGCCGACCCGAACGGACCGGCCTCCATTGCAAACGCGAATATCGCCTCGGCCAACATCTCAGTCCGTCAATGTCTGCGAGTGCATCGTAGCCGGAACCATGGCGGCGGTCGCGGCGGTAACGGTCTGCATCATAAGCATCTTGCGCTCGGACTTCAGGCTCGTGGTCGGACTCAGGCCACACTCCTCGGCGATTACCTGCGCCGCCCTCGACCGCTCGTTCTGGTCGCGCTGCATAAGTCCAGTGAACAGGCCGTCCCAGTCCGCCTTCCAGCCATTTTTGAAGTCCGTCCGCATTCCGAGGCGCGCGCATGCACGCACGTATCGCGCCTGACTCACGTCGCGCTGGTTCCGCTCAAGGACCGAGAATATGTCGGCACGGCTGGTGGTTGGGCTCTGAATCGCGACGGCAACCTGGGACAGCACCTGCTCTTCCGCCTCGCGGCGGGCGGACTGAACGCCGTTGCAGTACATGGCAAAGGCTGGCACGCCTATCGCCGCGATCCAGACGACCGCCTGCAGGACAGGCGACATTCTCAACGTTGGTGTCAATGGAGACGATTGTTTCGTACTGCTGCGCATACTGTGCCTTTCACGGGATTGGCTCACGTTCGGTGGGGGTTTCCCGATCTTATTGACGCAGTAATTCTACAATGCGAAACGAGTCGCGGCTTCTCCGTAATTGCGCAATTCCAGCTCGCCTGTGGGAACTGGAATGGCAACGGCCCGCGGCCCCCGCAATTGCGCGAGGACCGCGGGCCGCCACCAGCAACCAGGAACCAGCAACCTGCAGCTAGGAACCAGGAACCAGCAACCGCAACCCGCTACCGCCCGATGAACTGCAATCCCTGGTTTGCGGCCTGCAGGGAGTATCCGGTGAACTCCGCGGCGTCGCCGAGATAGCTGCCGTTCGGCGCTCCCATCGACTGCAGTTGCTGCAGAGCCTGCTGAAGCTGCTGCATACCGGCTTGCATCCGCGCATTGCTCGCGGCGATCTGCTGGACCGTATAGCGCGAGCGGGCGGCGTTGGCGCCCTTCGGAACGCGCGCCGCGCGCTGCGCCGCGGGCAGCCGGCCGGCGATCGCAGCCGGATTCGGCGCTGACCGGCCGGATGCCGCGAGCCCGGCATCCCGCACTTCGCGCGCCGCCATGCGTGCCAGCTCGATCGCACGGTGCCGGTGGCCGTCATAAATCGGCAGCGCGCTCTCCATCTCCTTCGCGGCGGCCTCCAGAGTCTGGTGAATGGTCCTAAGGGGCGAGACCGCAGCTCCGCGCGCCGCAATCACGCGCCGCGCGGCGCCGCGCCGCGCCTGCTGCTGCGCCGGGGCCGGCGCCATGGCGACCATTAGCGCGATGACCGCCACGGCAGCTGTCATAAACGCGCATAGCTTCGACAATCGCATCATTCCCTCCAAATCTTGCAGCGACGACGCCGCGCAACCGCAAAGCCCGCATCCGCCGCGCTGGAAACTGTCCCCATATTCGGCCGGGCGAATTGGGGTTTCAGACGCGGCGTCGGACCAAAAGTTCATGTCTCATTGCCGATGGCGATTGTCAAGGCGGCCCCGATCGCCGACTGCCTAGTTGGTCGCCGGCCGCTCGCCGGCGGCGTCCAGACGGCGCTTCGCCTCCGCGTATACCTCCGGCGACAGCGGCCCCTTCGCCGCGGCGGCGATGTTCTCGTCCAGGTGCTCCGGAATCAGCGTGCCGACGATCGTCGTGTGGATGTCCCGATGCGACAGCAGGAATCGCAGCAGGAACGCGGAGCGTGACTCACCCGGCTCGCGCAGCTCGTCGAGCTTGCCAGCCTCGAACTTCGCCCATCGGTCCGTGTTGCCGAGTCCGACCCCGGGCTCGCCGCGGGCCACACCGCCTCGGTCAATGACTCCCGCGCCGGCCCGCGCCGCGTCCGAGATGACGTTCTCATGCTGGCGCTCCAGACCGGAGTAGGGGATCTGGAACGCGTCGAACACGCCCCACTGGATGTAGGTCGCGATGTGTGGCAGCGTCGATGAGCAGCCGATCCAGCGCGCCTTCCCCTGTTGCTTCATCTCCTGGAGTACGCTGACCAGGTCGCCCTGCTCGCACTGCTCCACACTCGGATTGTGGAGCTGGATCAGGTCTACGCAGTCGGTGCGCATCCGCTCCAGGCTCTCGTGCAGCCCGCGGAACAGGTTCTCCCGCGTCCAGACGTGCGGCGTCTCGTCCGTATGCTCGTCTTTGCGCACCACGGTGCAGCCGCACTTGGTCGCGAGGTAGTATTCGCCGCGCCGACCGCTCATGTACCGGCCAATGAACTCCTCGCTGCGTCCGTAGTCGTTCGAGGTATCGATGAAGTTTATCCCTGCGTCCAGCACGGCGTTCAGGATCTTGCTCGCCTGGTCTTCGGTCACGGGCCGTCCGCCCCAGATCCGCGACCCCCGCACCTCCATGGCGCCGTATCCGAGCGCGGTCACCTCCAGCCCGGTCCGCCCCAGCGTCCGTCGTTCGAGCCCTGCCATCTCTATTCTCCTTGAACCATGTAGTGCCACGATGGACCAAGCGGACCAAGTGGACGCAGAGGACCAACCAACAACCAAGAACCAGCCACCAGCCACCAGCCACCGACTAACAGCTATCGCGCCTCCTCCGGGCTGTGCTCCCGCAGCCAGACGCGAAGCGGCACGTCTTCGTCGGTCGGCGTGTAGAAGCCGTTGCAGTTTACGCCCCAGCCCAGCATCTGCCGCCGAATCGGATCACATTGGGGCCACAGCGACTGCACAGTCATGTCGTCCTTCGTGCGGATCCAGCGGTAGCCGTACCCATAGAACAGCACCTTGCGCGTAACGTCCGACCAGTTCGGGCTGGCCGCGTGCCAGAGCCGGCGGTCGAAGAAGACGGCAGTGCCCGGCTTCGCCAGCACCGGCACGGCGCCTGCCGGCTGGCCGAGGCCATCGGCGGACCGCGCAATCGAGTCGTTCAGGTGGCTGTTCGGCACTACCCAGAAGTTGCCGCGGCCGGGCTCGCTCGTGTCCGATAGGAAGTAGGCCACCTTAAGCGAGAGGCGAGGACGCGGGCTGCTCTCGATTTCGGCGTTTACCCTCCCGCTGTCCTGGTGCCAGCCGAACGTCTTGTCGTCCCGCGGTTGCCCTGATGGCGGGGTCACGATCATGTGGGCGTGATAGAGATAGATGTTCCAGCCCAGCAGTCCCCAGACCTTGGGGAGTACGCGGTCGTAATCAACGAGGTCCTGAAAGAGCGGACTGTCCGGTATGAAGTTGGGATAGAACAGGGATTTGCGCGGATCGTGGCTGGACGCCAACTTTGCGGCAAAGGTTCGGTCGGTCAACTCCGTTAACGCGGCGATCTGGCCGGCCGTCAGCACGACCGGTATCTGCAGGAGTCCGGTTTCGTTGAAGGTGCGCCGCTCCTCCACGGTCAATCGGTATCGCAAACAGCTCGGGTCCATCGCTCCTCCTCCGTCGACGGTTCAGCGATGTCTTTCCGCCGCCCTTCGGCAATCTCCTGCCGCGGACGGGGCGCCGGTGGGCGTCTTCGCCCCCGTCCCGCCCATAATCGAAACTTAACATAGGCGCTCCGAAATATAACATTCGGATAACAAGGGCTTAACATACCAATGGAATCATAGTATTGGGCTTGCAGGGTCGCGCACCGGACGGTGCGCCAGGCTGCGCGCCGACCGGTCTCGGCCGACTGCACCCTTGAATTCGGATTGACGAGAAAGTCGTCGAGGGAGAACCAAGATCATGCCGAACGCGAAACGCTCGCATCGGACCGGGGCCTTTACGTTGATCGAACTGCTCGTGGTGATCGCGATAATCGCGATCCTCGCGGCGATCCTGTTCCCGGTCTTCGCGCAGGCGCG
>DATGJU010000109.1:0-3485 GCA_035295045.1 Chthonomonadaceae bacterium | reverse complement strand
AGGCGATGACCATCTCCGCCGCCGACGGCGACCGTTCGTGGCTGACACTCTCGGTCGGGCTTGCGGCGGTCTCGCTGGAGACAGACAGCCCGGACCTCCTCATCTTCCGGGCGCAAGAGGCGCTGGCGAGCGCGCACCGCTTCGGAGGTGATCGCGTCTGGAGCCACTCCGACACGCGCCGCCGAATCGTCGAGCGCGACCGATCCGATCCGGCCGAGGAGTAGGCCGGCCCATCCGAATGACCACCACTCCCGGCGACGCATTAGAAGATTTGCCCCTGCGAATTGGGGCTGGGACGCGCTTTCAGGCCAGTATGAACGTACCCGGAAGAGGCGACGAGGAACAGACGAACCGGCGCATGCCCGTTTCGGGACTACAGAATCGGCAAGACGCGGAGTCCGCTGCCGATGTGCGCGATCTGCCGGCCCGCCTGGCGATGGCCCAGACGACCCGCCGTCCTTCGGGCGCGGAAGCGGCCGGCGTGCTCGTCGTCGAGCGTAACGACGCCGTCCGAGTGGCATTCGCCGCGATGCTGCGGGCGCTCGGCCACGCCGTGGAGGCCGTGCCGGATGGCGGCTCGGCGCGCGGCATGCTGGTAAAGCGCGAGTTCGACGTGGTCCTGTGCGACGAGGCGTCCGCGGAGCGTGTCGGGCGGAGCCCGGAGGTCGCGCAGGCGAACGGCGATACGATCGTAATCCTCGTCGCGAATCCCCACTCCTACGATACCGCGACCCTTGCGGCCGACTCCGGCGCGACCGAAATCCTTCACCTGCCCTGCAACCAGGGCGAGCTAGGCGTGACGATCCAGCGGAGCCTAACGCGCCGGATGCTCCAGCGCCGGCACGCGCAGCGCTTTCGGGCTGCGCTGGAGACCTCCAGCGAGAGCGTGCTGGACGCCTTGCTCACCGCGCTCAACACGCGCGACACGGAGACGGAGGGCCACGCGGAGCGCGTGACGGCATATACGATGGAGCTGGCGGGCGCGCTGCGGCTGCCGGCGGCCCAGACCTACCACATCGAGCGGGGCGCGCTGCTGCACGACATCGGCAAGATCGGCGTGCCGGACCAGGTGCTCCACAAACCGGGCGACCTGAGCGATGCGGAGCGGGAGGAGATGCGCAAGCACCCGGTGATCGGGTACCAGATGTGCGCCAAGGTGGACCGGCTGAAGCAGGCCGCGGCGGTGGTGCTGCGGCATCACGAGCGATGGGACGGCGGGGGCTATCCGGACGGATTGGCCGGCGACGCGATTCCGATCGGCGCCCGGGTTTTCAGCGTGGCGGACGCGCTGGACGCGATGACCGCGCCGCGGCCTTACCGAAAGCCGGTTCCGTTCGCGGAGGCGCGGGCCGAGATCGTCCAGTGCGCCGGCCGCCAGTTCGATCCGGCGGTCGTGCACGCGTTCCTTTCAGTCCCCGAAGCGCGCTGGAGGTTCATTCAGGAGAACGCCGCCCGCTGACTTTAGGGCGGGCCCATACGGGTATGCGACCTCCGCGCCCGCCGGGCTGCGGGCAGGGACGTCCGCGCTGCCATCGCCGCGCCTGTCCGCCTAGATCGCGCGGATCTCCAGCACGCGGTACGACGCCTTTCCGGCCGGAATCGTCACCTCGACCACGTCGTCCACCTTCCGGCCCATGAGCGCCTGGCCGACCGGCGAGGAGTAGGAGATCCGGTCGTTCTTCGGGTCGGCCGACATCGCGTCTACGATCGTAAGCTCCCAGTCGTCGTCCGTATCCAGCTCCAGCACCTTTACCACGGAGCCGATCTCCACCTTGTCGAGGCCCGAGCTGCCGCCGTCCTCGACGATGCGCGCCCGGTCCAGAACAGCCTCCAGTTCCGCAATGCGTCCGTTAAGGATCGCCTGCGCCTGCTTCGCAGCCTGGTACTCGAAGTTTTCGGACAGGTCGCCATACTCGCGCGCCCGCTTGATCTGCTCGGTGATCTTTGGCCGCTGGACCATGCGGAGGTCTTTCAACTCCGCCTCAAGCTCCTTTTTCCGGCTCGTCGTGAGGATGATCTCTTCGCGCTGCATGCGACAGGTGCTCCTATGGGATGTCTTGCGGCCCGGAGCGCTTGTCGCGCCGGCTGTCCGACAAAAACAAATACAGTGCGAACATTCGCCGCGGAGCGGAGCCGTTCGCACTGTGGATACTATATCACAGCGGCTTCCGCGGTGTCAACCTGCAGCGAGACGGTGCGAGTGGGTGCCGGCCGCGGCCGCCGGCGGCTCAACGGGCGTCTTGATGTGTCAACCTGCAGCGAGATGGTGCGTGTGGGCGTCGGGGCGAGCAGCAGTCCGCCGCGCGCGTCGAGCCGCCCGGCCCTTATTGGGGTGGTGGTGCGAGTGTCCACTGCGTCCGCCGCGTCGACGACCGCGGTAGACCGTGCGGCCGCTCGCAAGAGTTCGCGGTCCGGCCGTCGAATCTCGCCTGCGCGGCGTAAAACTACAGGTGGTCGTTCGGGCCGGGCCACGCTGCTCGCCCGGAAGGACGCTTTGAACCCAATTCTCGGACTATTACGGCAGTACCCGATGGCAGCCGGCGGGCTGCGCGCCCACGCGGACGCGCGTTGGTCGTCTTCACGCAGAAGACCGGGCCGCGCAGTCGCCGCGGACCGGGCGTCGGGAAGCCCGCAGCGGATTCGGCTGCCAGGAGGGCGACATTGAAACCGGCCGGCCATGCAATCATCGCCTGCGTCTTCGCGGTCGCCGCGCTCGTGACATATGCAATCATGCAGGCCGTTCACATCGACCCCCACCGTCAGCAGACAAGCCTAGCACTCATCGTCGCATCGCTCGCCGCGACCTCCCTTGGCGCGGCGATCTGGCGGCGGGAAGCGCCGGATACGCCGCTTATGCGGGTGCAGGCCCTGCTCGGCGCAACGCTTGCCGTTACATCGGTCGCCGTCTCGCTCGCCATGCAGTGGGCGGCGCGCTGGATGGCCTACCCGGAGATCGCGATCCCCGTCGCGGCCGTGGGCTGCTTCGTCTACCCCTTCTTCGGCACGAAGCGCGTCTGGGAGGGCGCGCCCAAGTAAGCGACCGCTCCCAACTCCGCCAGCGCTGCTGGTGGATGCCCAGGGCAAGCGGGGGCGCGCCCATGTAAGCGATCGCTCCCAACGCCCGTCCCCACGGTCCAGTCCCCTGATGCGGAATCCGCCGCCAACCCCGATTCGTGGACTTTCGTGCGGGTCAGCGAACCACGATCGAGCTATCCAGCCACGGCCCGCGGCCCCCGTCCCTAGCCCATCCGGATTGCGATCGCGCCCGCGACCACCGCCACGGCCGCGGCCGCCCGGAGCGGGCCGATTCGCTCCTTCAGCAGCAGACCGGCGATCGCCACGCCGAAAACGATCGAAGTCTCCCGCAGGGCGGCGACCGCGGCTATCTGCGCCCGGGTCATGGCCCAGAGGGCGAGGGCATAAGCGGCGATCGAGCATCCGCCGGCAGCCAGGCTTTCGCGCCACCGGCCGCGCATATGCTCCGC
>DATGJU010000108.1:0-3268 GCA_035295045.1 Chthonomonadaceae bacterium | reverse complement strand
CGACCCGCTCAACGTGATGGCGCTTCGCGGACTGGGCGCGCTGCTGGCGGCGCGCGAGGATTACTCCGGAGCTTTCGGAATGCTCTGCCGGGCGCGCGAGGCCGGCGGCGACAGCGCTCAGGTTCTGCACGAGCTGGGCCGCGTGACGGCCGGGATGGGGCGGATCGCCACGGCGGTCGTGTACCTGGAACGGGCCTGCGAGCTGGCGCCCGACGATTTGGCGATCCGGCGAACGCTGGCGGACCTGGGACGCAAGCCGCGGGCGACCGTGAAGCTAAAAGAGCGCGCGGCGCAGAGCCCGGCGCCACCGCGCAGGCGGCCGCAGATTTAGTTGGCCTGATTAGTGTCCGCTCCGGTGCTTGCGGTTTCCCCGGCCGCGGCCCGAACGCTACAATCGCCCGCTGTGAAACTCTCCATGCTCCGCCACGCTGCCGCGCTCGGCCTGTGCGCCGTCTGGTATCTGCTGACGCCGCCGTTTTCGCCGCCCGATCCGCCCGGCCCGCTGCAGCTCAACGCGCCGTTAAGCCAATGGAGTCAGATGGACTCTTCGGACACCGCAGCGGGCTGCGAGGAGCAACGCAGTAACATGATACGGATGTACAGTAGCGGCGACATGACCTCAGTGACTATCCAGTTCAAGCTCTGGCTCTACCACAATTCCCTATGCGTATCCTCCGCCGATCCGCGCCTCAAGCGACTCAGCAAGCCGACGACGCATCGTTAGGCAAAGTAGCGGCAAAAGGGCGGAAGAGCGAAATCGTCACAGCGAGTTGGGAGCGCCTGACGCGCTCAGCTGCTCGCCTGACCGCGCAGGCCCGCGGCGGCGTCCAAAATTTCGCGCGGAGATTCCTTGACTGCGATCGTCTGGCCGATCGCGGCGCCTCCGAAATGGATAGCCGTGCCGGTTGCGACCGCATTCATGTAGTAGCCGGTGTCGAGATTCACCCAAACCGGCCCTGCCGGATTGATACTGGTCAACTGAATCCAGGTGCTCATTGTGATCTCCCTCCTGGTGATCTCCGTCTCGCGGCATCGGGGGGCGCCTGCTCATGCGAGCGGCTTTGGCGTCAGGGGACGGCGGGGGATACCTCCGTACCCTCCACGCACCTGGTCGATGGCACTGCGCGGGCCAAACGGCGGCGCCTGTCAGAAGCGGTTTTTATAGTTCCTTCTTTCACTTGCGTCTCGAAATTGGCTCGCCACTTGGCCGCCGCCTGCTCACAGGCCTGCTTGGTGGGAAAGCCTGTTTTGGTTTCCGGAGCGCCTGACCGCGGTACATTTATAACCAGGGTCCAGCTCAACAGCACCAGCGCCGCAATTTGATATGTTTTCATCGCTTTCGGGACCTACCGCTTGATCTCAAATGAGGGACCCACGTACACGTTCGCCGAATACATCCCACCGCCAAACTGCGGATCGCCGAAGATGTCGCGTCCTGCCGTGAGACCGCCGTCCACCACCATCGCAACTCCGGTTATCCATTCCGATTCATCGCTGGCGAGAAAGAGCGCCATGTTGGCGATGTCCTCGGGCAATCCCGCGCGGCGCAACGGATGCAGCGGGCCCAGCAACTGGCCCGTCACCTCGCGGTCGGAAGTGAGAAAGTTGAAAATCGGCGTGTTGATTCCGCCCGGACAGATACAGTTGACGCGGATCTTGTCCTTGGCGATCTCGAGCGCCGCCGAACGCGTGAGATTGACCACGCCCGCCTTGGCCGCGCTGTATGCGTGCGGTCCGTAGCCCCCCGCCAGTCCCGCGACCGACGCGGTAGAGATGATCGACCCGCCGCCGACCTTGCGCATTTCGGCCACCGAATGTTTGATCCCGAGGAACACGCCGCGGGTCAGCACCGCGAAGGTGCGATCCCAGTCCTCGACACTGGTCTGCTCGATTGAGCCGAGCGCGCCTGGCAGGCCCGCGTTGTTGAACGTGATATCCAGGCGGCCAAATTCCTTGACCGCCCGTTCGATCATCACCTTGATTCCGGCCTCGCTGGTGACGTCGGTCTTCTGAAAAACCGCGCGTCCGCCGTTTTCCTTGCACTCGCGCACCGCTGCCGCGCCCCCGTCCTCGTTGAGATCGGCGATCACGACCGCGGCGCCTTCGCCCGCAAAGCGCACCGCCGTCGCTCGGCCCATCCCGCTCGCCGCGCCGGTGATTACCGCGACCTTGCCGTCTAATCTGCCCATCGTAAGGGAATCCTCCTGGCTTGATGCCTGCCGGACCCGCCGGTGAAAATCGGGTCAGTCCATAGCCGCCATGATGGTATAATCGCGCCGTTATGTCGAAGGCGAGCAGAGGAGATCGGCGCTCGGCCGCCGCGATGGTGCGCGCGGCAGAGGGCCTGCATGTCACGCCCCCCGCGGCAGACGGCGGCGGGAGCGCTATCGACGGCGGCGCCGTCGATAGCACGGCGCCGGCTCCCGACGAAGCCGGCGCGCAGGGCAACCCGGAGCTGCCCGCGGAGCGCCGGCGTTGGAATTCACTGGTGAGCTATCCGGGCTCCGCGGCGGAGGGCGGGGTCGCGCAGAGCGCGCCGCCGTCCGCCGCCGCGGAGGGCGGGGAAACCGCCGCTTCGCCGGCGGATTCCGACGAGGCGGCATCGGCCGCGGCGCGACGCGCCGCGGCCGCCGCCGCGCTCGAGCGCAAGCTCGACGCCGTGCCCGCGGAGCCCGGCGTCTACCTGCTGCGCGACCGCGCCGGTGCGGCCGCGGGCAAGGCCCTGGGCCAGACCCTGGGGAAAGTCCTCTACGTCGGCAAGGCCAAGTCGCTCCGCGCACGCGTGCGCGCCTACTTCCGCGAAGGCGGCGACACTCGTTTCCAGGTGCGTTTCCTGATGAAGCGAGTCGGCGACTTCGACGTGCTGGTCACGCACAGCGAGAAGGAAGCGCTGATTCTCGAAAACAACCTCATCAAGCAGTATCGCCCGCGCTACAACATCAGGCTGAAGGACGACAAGTCGTACCTGAGCGCCAAGATGACCAATCATCCGTGGCCGCGGATCATGGTGACGCGCAAGATCGTGCGCGACGGCGGTAAGTATTTCGGGCCGTTCGGGTCGGCCGACGGCCTGCGCGAGACTATCGACGTCATTCGCAAGGTCTTTCCGCTGCGCACCTGCTCCGACGCGGTGTTCCGCAACCGCTCCCGTCCGTGTATCGAATACCAGATTAAGCGATGCCTGGGGCCGTGCTGTCTGCCGGTGGACCGCGCCGAATACGAGGACCATCTGCATGCGGCGCAGATGCTGCTCGAGGGGCGCAACCTG
>DATGJU010000107.1:0-8718 GCA_035295045.1 Chthonomonadaceae bacterium | reverse complement strand
GCCGTAGGAGAGCTGCTGGTCGTGCCGCTGGTCAAGGCGTTCAATCCCGGGTTCCCGCTGCACCAGGTGGCGGACACCGCCGCACTGACGCGGATCCTGCTCCCTGCGCAAATCTGCTTCTTTCTCGGCGGGCTGATGATGGGCGCCCTGCAGGTGCGCGGGAACAACCTGGGCCAGGCATTCGGCCCCTGTATCTATAACCTCGGCATCATCCTGGGCGGGCTCTTCTTAACGCAGCGTTTCGGGGTGGCCGGCCTCTGCTGGGGCGCCGTCGGCGGGGCAGTCCTCGGCAACCTGATCCTGCAGTGGGTCCTGGTCCGGCGCGTCGGCGGCGTCTTTGCGACCTCCGTGTTCCGCAGCTTTCACCATCCTGGCGCCGTCGAGGTTTGGAACCTGATGTGGCCGATCCTGCTGGGCCTTGCGCTCCCGCAGGTCTGCCCGATCGTCAATAAGCTGTTCGCCAGCTTTCTCGGCACCGGCGCCATGTCCGCGCTGATGAACAGCAATATGCTGATGCAGGTGCCGCTCGGCATCTTCGGGCAGGCCTGCGGCATCGCGATCTTCCCGCTGCTCGCTCAGCAGTCCGCCCGCCGCGAAACCGCCGCGCTCCGCAAAACGGTGAGCGCCGGAATACGGCTTATCCTCTTCCTGACGATCCCCTCCTCGGCCTACATTATCGTGCTGGCGCGTCCGATCGTGCAGTTCCTGTTCCAGTCAGGCAAGTTCACGAACGCCGACTCCAGCCTCACGGCCACGCTGCTCGCGGCGTATACGATCGGCCTGTTCGCCTGGTCCGCGCAGGCGATCGTGGCTCGCGGCTTCTACGCGCAGAAGGACTCCAAGACTCCCGTCATCGTCGGCACGATCGTTACCGCCCTGTTCGTCATTGCGAACTACCTCGTGCTCAAGATGACGCCGGCCGGCCCGCATCACAGTCTAAGGGGCGCTTACGGCCTTGCGATGGTCACCTCGTTCGCGGCGATGCTGAATACGGGCGTACTGCTGGTGCTGCTCCGGAAGCGGATCGGCGGCCTGGACGGCATCCGGCTGGCGGTGGGAACCCTGAAGATCGTGGCGGCATCGGCGGTGTTCGCGGTGGTCTGTCGCGCGACGCTGGGGTTGCTGCAGAGTCACCCGCTTCGGGGAGCGTTCGGGTCGGTAAAGGCGGTCTCCGCGACGAACCTGCTGGTCTGCGCCGCGGCCGGCGTTGCGGTCTACGCCGCGCTGACGTTTCTACTGCGGATGGATGAGGCGCGGATGCTGATCTCGGCGGTCCGTAGGCGCAGGTCCGCATGAGGTGAGCGGCGGAAGAATAAACTGCTAAAGATGCTTGCAAACCGTGCCGATACTATGGTGATTCGAGTTCACCTTCCTTCCTTTGGGCGGCGCGGTTTTGCTCTCCTTTTACGCGCCGCCCTTTTTTCGTCTCCCCGTACGCGCTTCGCGCTATCTTACCGGTAGTTCTCGAATGTGGGATCGTACGGCAGGTCCTCCAGGCGCTTGACGAACTGCTGCACGCTCTGCAGCGCATCCTTGTCCTTGCCGGAGATCCGCACTGCCTCGCCCTGGATCTGCGCCTGCGCCTTAATGCCGGACTCCTTGATCTTGCGGACGAGCGCCTTCGCATCGTCGGTGGGAATGCCCTGGCGGAGCTTCACGGTTTGGCGGGCCGCGCCTCCCGATGCCTGCTCCACCTTTCCATATTCCAGGGACTTCAGCGAAACATTCCGCTTCGCCAGCTTCGCCCGAAACACGTCGAGGACCATTTCGAGGTGGAACTCGTCGTCCGACAGAATCTTGACCTGATTGCCTTCCAGCTCGAACTTCGTCTTCGTGTTACGGAAGTCGTAGCGATTCGTTATATCGCGCTCGGCCTGGTCGATGGCGTTCTTCACTTCGGTCAGGTCTACTTTGGATACGATATCGAACGAGTATTCGCTCGCCACAGGCTATCCCTCCAGTCTCGCTTTGCACGCGGTGAGAAGTGCGTCGACCGCGATACGCAGCGAAGTGAGCGAGTCCTCGATCTGCCGGACCTCCGGCAGCGTCAGCACGCCGAGGTCTACGCCGGAGAGCGAGGGCAGGAAGTCGGTTATACGTTGCGCGTACGCGGACCGGGCAGCGGGCCTGCGCGGCGCGTCGTCGCCGGACAGGTCGACGGCCGCGCCGCTGTCCTGGAAGAAGCGGGCGAGGTGGTCGGCCGGCGATTCCAGGATCTCCTGCGCGCGGTCGGGCCGCTTCTTAAGCGCCTTGACCAGGTTGCCTGTATCTTCGGAGTTCAGCTTGTTGTCGCGGATGCGCTCCACGACCGCGGACTGCAGGTCCGGCTCCTCGTTGAGCTGCTTGAGGAAGCGCGCGTGCTTCTCCGTCACCTGCCCATCCGACGGCCGGTTGGGGCTGGAGACCACCGCCTCGCCGATGTCTTCCGGCAGCGCGAGCAGGTCCAGCAGATAGCCGACGGCGCGCTCGGACAGGCCGAGCCGCCGCGAGAGCTCGCGGTTGGTAAGATTCAGATTGGTCTTGACATGGAGGATCGCCTTCGCCTTCTCCAGCGGCTGCAGGTCCTCGCGCTGAAGATTCTCAATGAGCTGGACCGTTAGCCGCTCATCGGCGGCGAGGTCCTTTACGACGCAGGGGATTGCAGAGAGGCGGGCCAGCTTCGCCGCGCGCCACCTCCGCTCGCCCGTCACGATCTGGAAGCGGCCCTCGTCCGCGGTGGATGTCACGGTTATCGGATTGAGCATCCCGTGCTGGCGGATACTGTCCGCGAGGCCCTGCAGGCTCTCTTCGCTGTGGTGCTTGCGCGGCTGCAGCGGGTCTTCCGTGATGCGGCGCGTCTCGATTTGTTGAATTTCCAACGGTGCTCCCCTCCCGTAGTGGGCTTCATCGCCGGCTCGCGCTGCGCATCGAGGCCGCTTGGAAAGGCGATTATTGCAGGCCGGTTTCGGTCTTGATACCTATACGCCCGACTACTATAAGCATGCCGAGCGGCATATTATGGCCCAAGTATTTGTGCGTGTCAAGCGGCGCGAGGATGGCCGATCCGGCCCCGGCGGGCGCTCGGCCACCAATGGCGCCGGCTGTATTTAGTAATGGCGGCGCAGCGGGCGCGCCGGGTTGTGGACGAGACCGTCGGAGATAGGGCCGGTGGATTGGACCGGCGCTTGGCGCGGCGGGCTGGAGATCACGCGGTTTCTGCCAGCGCGCTTCGCCTCGTAGAGCGCCTCGTCGGCGGCGGCAATGAGGTCCGATTCGTTGAGCGCGTCTGACGGGTAGACGGCCACGCCGACGCTCATCGTAACGCGGATCAACTCGCCGGACGGCAGGGCGCAGGGGGAGGCCTCGAGTGCGGCGCGAAGCCTGTCCGCGAGGACGACCGCCGCCTCCACTTCCGTCTCCGGGCAGAGGACCGCGAACTCTTCGCCGCCGTAGCGGGCCGGCGTGTCGATCGCACGGACGTGCTCTTGAAGGACGCGCGCAACGTGCCGAAGCACTTCGTCCCCGGCAGGGTGACCATAGCCGTCGTTCACGCGCTTGAACCTGTCGACGTCGACGAGCAGCAGGGAGAGCGGATGTCCGTATCGGACGGCGCGGCCCGTCTCCTCGGCGAGCAGGTCGCGAAACGCTCGGTAGTTCGCGAGGCCCGTCATCGGGTCGCGGAACGCCAGGCGTCGCAGCTCATCGTGCGCGAAGACCTGCTCCAGCGGACCGGCCAGGCCGGCGGCAAGCTCCCGCAGCCAGCTTTGGTTTTGGCTGCCCGGCCAGATAGGCGAGGCGAATCCAAGAAGAATGGCGGCAGCGGGGCCGCCGTCCGGCGTCGCGACCGGAACGAGCGCTGCGGCGAGGCAGCCGGGCAGCAGGGCGCGAACTGTCAGGTTCGTGGCGTCGATCTGCGCGACTTCGCGGTCGGAATCGCCGCTCAATTGGAGGCTGAGCGAGTCGATAGGGTAATCGATCCGCTCCAGCGGCTGCCGCGGGCCGCCGCCGGCGGCGCGCCAGGAGGGCCGATCCGGCCCGGCGCCACGCGGCACCAGGACCGCGAGGTCGCAAGCGATCTCGCCGCGAATCGCCCGGAGCACGGCATCCGCCGCCGCATGGCTGGAGTTCGCGCGCGCCACCTGGCCGGCGATTCGCTGCAGCTCGTCCGCCTCCTGGAGCCGGCGCGTAAGCTGGTCGCGACCGGAGCGCAGCCGCGTGATCGCGCAAGCCGCGCTGCAGAACGCGAGCGCCGCGGCCGCGAGCCCGGCGGAGGTCCAGGCCATGCGGGCGCCTGCGCCCCAGTTCGCCACGGCCGCCGCCTCGCGTCCGATGATAAACAGGTAGGGCATGGCCAGGACGGCGATCAAGCCGTTCGTCGCCAATCCGCCGGCCGGGTCCGCGGCGACGGGCAATCGTGGCATTCGGAGTCGTAGAGCGGCGCTCAGGGATTTCGTGAATGGCCCCGGCTTGACAGCCGGCCGCGGCGATGGCGTTAGCGGCGCCGCCAGTAGGCCCTCGGCGGAGCGGGCCTCCATGGCGGAGACGGGGCTCGCCGCAACATTCGCCGGCTGTGAGGGGGGCCGGTCAAAGGCGTATGGAGCGACCCCGGCGTGGCGTGTATCTGTCCCGTGCTCGGAGCCCTCGACGCGGGTGGTGGCGCGTAGCCGGTCGCGATTCGCGGCGCGGACGGGCGCGGCGGTGGAAGATAGCGCTGGACTTGCTGTCATTTCGGGCCTCCTGCAACACCGGGCGATCACAATGTCGTCATTATAGCAGACATGTGTTCATATGGCAAGAGTATAGGCAGCAATTTTACCAGAATTTAGTAGACTAGTGAAAAATTTCTACTGGCCGCGGTTAGCGAGGCGCTCGGAGGCAAGCTCCCACTGCGCACGGACCATTTCCGGAGCCGTTCCGCCGCGGGATTTGCGGGCGGTGACGCTTGCGCCGACGGTTAGCTGCGAGAGAGCGGTCTCCGCATCGGCGGCGAGGACGTGGGAGAACGAGGCGAGCGTGGGGGCGTCCAGCGATTCGAGCGTTGCGCCGTTCTCGAGGCAGTGACGCACGATCCGGCCGACCACCTCGTGCGCCTCTCGGAACGGCATTCCCTGGCGGACCATGTAGTCGGCGAGATCGGTCGCGGTGGAGAAGTCGCCGTGCGTTGCAGCGCGCATCCGCTCCTCGCAGAACTGCGCCGTCGCGATCGTCTTCTCCATCGCCGGAACGACCAGGCGCACGGTATCGATCGCGTCGAACAGCGGCTCTTTGTCCTCCTGCATGTCCTTGTTGTACGCGAGCGGGAGGCCCTTCATCAGCGTCAGGAGGGTGATTAGGTCGCCGAAAACGCGGCCGGCCTTGCCGCGGGCCAGCTCGGCGACGTCCGGGTTCTTCTTTTGCGGCATGATGCTGCTGCCGGTGGTCACCGAATCGTCGAGCCCAACGAAGCCGAACTCCGGGCTGTTCCAGAGAATCAGCTCCTCCGCCAGCCGGGAGAGGTGCATCATCAGGATGGCGGCGGCGGCGACGAATTCGATCGCGAAGTCCCGGTCCGAGACGGCGTCCAGGCTATTCTCGATGAGGGCGTCGAAGCCGAGCGCGGCGCGGACCTGCTCGCGGTCGATCGGGAATCCTGTGCCGGCCATGGCGCCCGCGCCAAGCGGGAGCCGGTTGATTCGGCGCTGCGCATCCGCGAATCGCTCGCGGTCCAGGTCGAGCATCCAGAAGTAGGCGAGCAGGTGGTGCGCCAGCACGATGGGCTGCGCATGCTGGAGGTGCGTGTAGCCGGGGAGGACCGTGTCGAAGTGGCGCGAGGCCTGGTCGAGCAGCGTGCGCTGGAGCGACTCGACCGCGGCATCGACCTCAGCGCACTCCTCGCGGAGATAGAGGCGGACGTCGGTCGCGACCTGGTCGTTGCGGCTTCGCGCGGTGTGGAGCTTACCGGCGACCGGCCCGATCCGGTCGCGCAGCAGCCCCTCGACGGCGGTATGCACGTCCTCGGCGTCGGTGGGCAGCTCCAGCGCGCCCGACTCCAGATCCTCGAAGAGCGCCTGCAGGCCGTCGGCGATCTCGCTCGCCTCGCCCGCGGGAATTATGCCGGTCGCGCCGAGCATGAAGACGTGCGCCATGCTGCCGCGGATATCCTGCCGCCACAGCCGGCCGTCGAACGCCAGGGAGTTGTTGAGGCGCTCGATCAGGGCGTCGGTCGCGCCGTCGAAGCGCCCGCCCCACAGCTTCCGCATCTGCTACTCCGGCTTCTTGCCGAGCAGCGGGAGCGCGGACGCGCCGGAGAGTGCGGTGGCGCCATGGTATTTGAGATGGAAGTATTGGCGCGACTGCATGCCGTGCGCCTTGACCGCGCCAAGCGATTCGGACTGGTTGAACGTCTTGCTGTCGAACGAGGCCAGGTCGGCGTTATAGAGCGCGAACTCGCTCTCGCGGCCGATGACCACCGCGCTGCCTTTCGCGAACCGGAGGTTGACGGTTCCTGTGACGCGCTCCTGGATCTTGTTGATGAAGGCCTCCAGGTCCTCTTTGAGCGGATCGAGCCAGAGCCCCTTGTAGGCGAGCTCGCCCCATTCGCGATCGACTGAGGCCTTGAACTTCAGCTCGCCCTGCGTGCAGACCAGCGCCTCCAGCGCCCGGTGCGCGGTGAGCAGCGCCACGGCGGCCGGGCACTCGTAGTTCTCGCGGACCTTGAGGCCGAGCATTCGGTCCTCCATGATGTCGAGCCGTCCCACTCCGTGCGTACCGGCGATCGCGTTCATCTTGACAACGAGGGCGTAGGGCGCCAGCCTCTCGCCGTCGATCGCGACCGGCACGCCGTTCTCAAACTGCAGCCTGACGACTTGCGGCTCGTCCGGGCAGTCGGCGAGGGCGCGGGTCCACTGGAATATCTCCTCCGGCGGGGCGAAGTCCGGCTCCTCCAGCCGGCCGCCCTCGACGCTGCGGCCCCACAGGTTCTCATCGATCGACCAGATCTTGTCTTTGGTCTGGGGGATGGCGAGACCGTGCGCGTTGGCGTACTCGATCTCCTCGCTGCGCGTCCAGGGTTCTCGGCTGCCGTCCGGCAGGCGGCGGCCCTCCCGCATCGGGGCGATGATCTGCGCATCCGGCATCAGCGTCCGCATGATGTACTCGAGGCGGAACTGGTCGTTGCCCTTGCCGGTGCAGCCGTGGCCGAAGGCGTTCGCGCCCAGCTCCTGCGCTTTCTCGACCGCCTTCAGGGCGATGAGCGGCCGGGCGATGCTCGTGGAGATCGGATAGCCCTGGTAGTCGCCGTTCGCGCGGAGGGCAGGCCAGCAGAAGTGCTCGACGAACAGCTCCTTCGCGTCCAGCGTGTAGTGCTCGGTTCCGAGGCTCTCGGCCCGGCGCTCCGCCTCCTCGATGTCGGCGCGCGGCTGGCCCACGTCGATCGTGCAGGTGATGACGTGATCAAACCCGTACTCCTCGCGCATGAGCGGGATGCAGACGGAGGTATCGAGGCCGCCGGAGTATACCAGGACTACTTTCTTCATAACGATCCTTATGACTGTCCTTGTGCGGGAAATCGGTGCGTATCAGCCGCGCCGGGCGGCCTCGATCGCGGCCACGTCGATCTTTTGCATAGTCATCATCGCGTCGAACGCCCGCCTCGCTTCGTCGCCGCCGGCCGCCATCGCCTCCAGCAGCACGCGCGGCGTGATCTGCCACGAGATGCCCCACCGGTCCTTGCACCAGCCGCACTCGCTCTCCTGGCCGCCGTTGCTCACGATCGCGTTCCAGTAGCGGTCGGTCTCTTCCTGGTCCTCGGTGGCGATCTGGAACGAGAACGATTCATTGTGCTTGAACACAGGCCCGCCGTTGAGGCCGATGCACGGTATGCCGACGACCGTGAAATCTACGACGAGGGCGTCGCCCTGTTTTCCTCCTGGAAAATCGCTGGGCGCCCGGTGCACAGCGCCCACAGTGCTGTCGGGAAACGTTTCGGCGTAGAAGCGGGCAGCGGCCTCGGCATCTTTGTCGTACCAGAGGCAGATCGTGTTCTTGTTCATTGGTCTTCCTGTTTGCGGATCGAATTCCGGCGGCCCGAAGGCGATTCGGGAGGCGCCTGCCGAGTCCGCCGGCGCGCGGGGAGGCTAGAGTCCCACCATCAGCGCGATGAGCGCCTTCTGGGTGTGCATCCGGTTCTCGGCCTGGTCGAAGATCACCTCGCGGTGCGTGTCGAAGACGTCCTGCGTTATCTCCTCGCCGCAGTGGGCCGGCAGGCAGTGCATCACGATCGCGTCCGGCTTCGCCTTTGCCACGAGCTTGGCGTCGATTCGGTAGGGCTCGAAGACGGCGAGACGCGCCTGCCGCTCCTCTTCCTGGCCCATGCTCGTCCAGACGTCGGTATAGAGCGCATCGGCGTCCGCGACGGCGGCTGCCGGGTCGGAGCCGACGGAGACCGTGGCGCCGGCCGCGGCGGCGGCTGCTCTTGCAAGCTGGACGTATTCAGGGTCCGGAAGGTAGCCGGGCGGGCAGGCCGCAGATAAGTTTACCCCCATTTTCGCGCAGGCCAGAAGTAGCGCGTGGAGCACGTTGTTGCCGTCGCCGATGTAGGCCAGCTTGAGCCGCGGGCCGGGGTCGCCCTTGCGCTCGAGCAGAGTCATCAGGTCCGCGAAGGCCTGGATCGGGTGCTCGCGATCGCTCAGTGCATTGATGACGGGGACGGTGGCCCACTGCGCCAGCTCCTCGACGGTCGCGTGGGAGAAGACTCGCGCG
>DATGJU010000106.1:0-8289 GCA_035295045.1 Chthonomonadaceae bacterium | reverse complement strand
CGTGAACAGGACGAGAGTGTTGCGGTCCAGCTTCAGGTCCCGCAGCGCCGCCATTATCTCGCCGACGCTCCAGTCGATCTCCTCGACCCAGTCGCCGTACGTGCCGTTGGCCGACTTGCCACGGAACCGATCGCCGGGATGCAGCGGCACGTGGACGGCGGTGTGCGGCAGGTAGAGGAAGAAGGGCCGGTCGCGATTGGCGCGCACGAAGTTGACCGCCTCCTCGGTGTAGCGGCGCGTGATCTCGTTCTGCTGCTTCGCGGAGACGAACTCGACCGCCTCCTGATCTCGCACCAGCGGGAGGGGAGGGTGCCTGCCCGCCGTGATGCCCAGGGCGCCGGACGCCGCGACCTGCACCTGGACCGTCTTCGGCGACCACTCCTCGCCGCCGCCCATGTCGTTGGAATAGGGCAGGCCGAAGTAGTGGTCGAATCCGAAGCGCGTCGGCAGGAACTCCTTCTGGTCGCCGAGGTGCCACTTGCCGATCGCGATCGTCGCATAGCCCTGCTCCTTCAGCGGGCGCGGCAGCGTGATCTCATCGGGATTCAGGCCGATGGGGCAGGCCGGGAAGATGACGCTGGGCAGCGAGACGCGCTTGGCGTAGCAGCCGGTCATGAACTGCGCCCGCGACGGTGTGCAGACGGGACAGCCGTAGAAGCTGGTGAGGCGCATCCCCTCGCGGGCCATCCGGTCCAGGTTCGGGGTGCGATTCAGCTTCGAGCCGAACGGACCGATGTCGCCGTACCCCATGTCGTCCGCCAGGATGAGGACGATGTTGGGCTTTTGCGCAGGGCTCTGCGCCGCGCACATCGACGCGGCGAATCCGAACACGATGATTGCGAGCCAGCGAAGCATATCGCGTCTCCTTGAGGCATCGAAATTGCATCACGTCCACGGCGATCCCAGAACCTCGCGCGGATGCGCCCGATCGACACGAAGCAGTCGGCGTTAGCTAGACAGGATTACCAGGATTTGCAGGACTAGAGCCGCAAAAGGTGCGAAACGTCCTCCGAACTGTCGTGCGGCGGCCGCATTTGAGTTCATGGCAGGCATCGGTCTACCGCGCCGTTTCGCTTCAGGAGAGTGATGTACATCTTGATTTCAGCAGTCCGCTGCGGCGTGGGCGCGTATCGCAACAGAGTTCGTGCGTAGTGGAGCGCCGTTCCATTCCGCTTCGTTATCTGATTAACCCTTGCGCCATGGCTCAGGAGGAGTTGACCGACGTTCGGCCCTGCTAGCTCGGCAGCCCGCATTAGCGGCGTCGTATCTCTGGTGCTGACGTGGTTCGGATCGGCGCCGGCGTCCAGCAACGTGCACAGGTTATCGACAACCGTACCGGAATCACTGTGGTTCTCCATAATCGCGACAATCGGTGTGCAGACCTCGCCCAAGTCCGAGCCTGGACTCGTGTCGATCGGCGCATTCACGTCCGCGCCATGGGCGACCTCAGTTCGCAGTAGCTCCGGGGTTGGCCGCACGAACCCGGATCCATTCTGCCAAATGCCGGAACAGAAGGGAAGGAATTCGCTCTTCGTTTTAACATCGGCGCCTCTTTCGATCAGCAGTATCGCGGCTTTCGTGCGATGGCCGTATACTGCTTCCAGTAACGGTGTGGACCCGAATTGGTTCGTACAGTTCACGTGTGCTCCGCGATCCACGAGCAAGCGGACCAGCGCGTAGTTATCTGGCTCAGCACAACCTGCAGTTCGATAATCGATCGCATCGGACCTGCATCCAGCGGCGAGCATCAGCGCCGATGAGCAGCGTTTTGACGTCCTCCCAGAGTCGCCGTGAACCATGTCCGAAACGGTGTCGAGGAGCGATACATTACCTGATGGCCAATCAACGGTATTTGGATTCGCGCCGGAGTCGACCAGGGCCGCGACTGCACGTGTGTCCCGGCGCTTGACCGCCGCGATAAGCGCGCGGTCGAGCCGTTCCTGCCAATGAACACGGGCAATCAACACCCCTCCGCAAAGGAGTGAGATACAGGGCAGCCACACGCAGGGCCAAACGAACTTTGTTCGGTTACGCTTCATTGCAGCGGTTTCGGACCTCTCATGCCGAGGGCTAGAATCTGGAAAACCCGCTCAATGGATCGGAATGTCTCGACGCGTCATATCGGTTATCCCTTCGTTCACCCGCATCAGGCCGAATACCCCTCAATGGCGGTGTCATTCCATTCGATGCCGGTACCAATGGTGGCATCGATGACTGCCAGCCCGTCCTGAAGTTTCAATGGACTCGCCAATATCGGGTTCCACCAGTTTGAGTACTCGAGCCAATCGGCGGCCTGCTGGAGGCACAGGAGCTGCGCGCTGATCTCCGGGAAGAGGTGGTTCGAGACTGGAAGCCCGGCGGCCCGCGCTAGCGCCACGGCCCGCAGCCATCCGGTCACGCCGCCGATCTTCATCACGTCCGCCATAATGAGGTCTGAAGCGCCCGCATCCAGCGCGTGCCGGAGGTCGAGTGCGCCCCACCAGTTCTCGCCGCACTGGATCGGAGTCTTCGCTTCACGAGCGATTGTCGCATGCCCAGTGAAGTCGTGGGCCAGCGTTGGCTCCTCGACCCAGGTCAGGCCCTCGTCGTCCAGCAGCCGGATTCGCGCGATCGCCTCGACCGGCGAGAGACACTGATTGTAATCGACCATGATCGCAACTTCGTTGCCGATGGCGCGCCGGATCGCCCGTACGACCGCGACATCTTCCGCGACGGTTGGATAGCCGATCTTGGCCTTAACGCCCTTGAGGCCGAGCTCGGCCCACCCCGCGGCACTCTTGGCAGACGCCTCCGCGCCGTCGTACCCTACGGCGCCATAGGCAGGGATCGGCTTTGCAGAGCCGCCGAGCAGCTCCACCAGCGATGTACTGTGACTTCGCGCCAGAGCGTCCCAGAGAGCCATGTCGATGGCGGCAATCGCGATGCCGACGAGTCCGTGTGTGCCGAGCAGCCGGAATCGCTGCGAAAGTTTCTGTTCCACGTCCCTTGGCGCAAGTGGCTCGCCGACGATGAGGCCCTCCATATTCCTTACCAATTCGGCGGTCGCTCCAAGCGCCGCCCTCGTGTAGGTGAAGACCATGCTGTGACCGATGACCCCGTCATCGGTAACTATGTCGGTCAACACGAGCGGGGACTCGGAGACGAGTCCGCTGGCCGTTCGGTGCGGGAGCGACATCGGTACGCAGACCGGTCGGACTCGCACGCTCTGGATCGTTCGCATTGCGTCTCCTGGCCGGCACGAGCACAGCTCCACGGCAGCGTGGGGCCGCCACAGCGATCCCTTTTTCCTAGGCGACATTATAACTAACAGGCGCTGGGATTACAATCCGTTGTACGTGCAGGCGACGGGCAGGCTACAATAGCGGGTTGGCGACCTATTTGCAGTTGAATTGTGCAGACCGTGCCGTGTTAGGGAAACCAAGCAAGGAGTCAATCATGGACCTGAGGGGTAAGACAGCGCTGATCACCGGTGGCGGGACCGGGCTGGGACGCGAGATCGCGCTGCAGCTCGCGGCCGAGGGAATGGACCTGGGCATCGCCTACTCGCGCTCTGCCGACGACGCGGAGCAGACGGCGGCGGACGCCCGGGCGCTGGGCGTCCGCGCCGACACGCTGCGCGGCGATCTTGCCGCCACGGCCGACGCGCTGCGGCTCGTGCGCGAGCTCGACGCCCTGTTCGGCCGGCTGGACCTGCTGATCCACAACGCCGGCACGACGCGGTTCATCCCCTTCCCGGATCTGGACGCCGTGGACGAGGCGGCCTGGGACGAGATTTTTGCCGTCAATACGCGCGCCGCCTTCTTCCTGTCGCAGGCGGCCGCGCCCATTATGCGACGGAACGGCGGCGGCCAGATCATCACGACCAGCTCGGTCGCGGGCATCGCCGCGCGCGGCAGCAGCCTCCCCTACGCCGTCTCGAAGTCGGCTCTCATCCATCTCACGAAGTGCCTGGCGGTGGCGCTCGCGCCGGACATCCGCGTCAACAGCGTTGCGCCGGGCCTCCTGGAGACGCGCTGGGCCGCGGTCCATCCGCCGGAGCGGCTGGAGGCGATGAAGCAGGGCGCGCTGCTGAATCGCCACCCCGGTGTCGGCGATACGGCCGCCGCCTTCGTCATGCTCGCGAAGAACGAGAGCATCACCGGCCAGACGATCGTGGTGGACGCCGGGGCGCTGGGCGCATGAGCGCAATTACTCGTCGGGCACGAAGCGCAATCACGAAACCAGGGTCATGTATAGGTCGACCACCAGCCAGTCGTCACCGAACTTCCGGACGCGCACATCGAAGCACGCCGCAGAAGCACAAAGCCCGATCATGGCCTCGGTGTGCGCCGCGTTCCAGAGGATGATCGTGTTGTCGCCACGCGCGTGATGGACTGCGTGGTGCGCGACGTCGTAAGCCGGCGCACCGAAACTAACATAAACGGAGGCCGTTCCGAACTCGTACGGGCGGCGGACCGGGGAGGACCTGGAGAGTATAAGCGTATCGCAGCCCGAAAGCGCCACGGGCCGGTAGTGGGCCGGAAACCGGACGACGATCGGGTAATCCCCCGGCCGGCGAAACCGGAATTGCGCCTCGAATGCGGCGGCCATGATCTTCTCTGCGTCGGTGCGCGGCGGACCGGCCGCCGTCGGGTTCTTATCCCGGCCGTCCGGGATACCGTTGCCGTTCGTGTCCGCGTTGAATGGATCGGTTCCGATCCGCCGCTCCTCGACGTCGGTAAGTCCGTCAATCGTAGAGGAGCGAGCCTGCGCGGCTCCTGATCTCGGCGTGGGCGGGATCGGGGTCCATGGCAGCGACAATCAGCACCCGGTACCGGGGATACAACGCGTCGAAGGCCGCGTCGCCGAGCTTGACCAGTCGCTTTTTCTCGTCTTCGGAGAGGCTGTCATACCGGGCGGCGAGCCGCTTCGCCTCCGCAAGCCGAGCCTCATTGCCGGAGGGCAGTGAGGCCGGCGTGCCGGGCCGGAACAGGCAGAACTCGTGCGATCCCGGAGTGAGCAGACCGCCCGGCAGCACCGCGAGCGGCTGGTCGAACTGCTTCTCCTCGGTGTCGAACTGCCAGGCGCGGTGGCCGGCGCCATCGAATGCGGACAGCCTGGCTCTATCGCTCACGACCGCCAGTTCGCCAAGGCGCACCGGTCCCGGATAGATCGGATCGCGCTCGAAGGTGAACGACTGCATCCATCGCGGCCGGCCGGTGCGCAGGTCGAGGCTCCGCAGCACGCCGTCTCGCGCGGCGAACACAAGCCGATCCCCGAATACGACAGGCGCGCCGGCGATGTCGGCCGGCGCACCGGCGTGCCATCCCCGGCCGCCGTGAGTCGCATCGAACGAGAGAACCTGGCCCGCCCGCGTTCCGCAGAAGACCTGCGATCGGGCAAAGGCCAGCCCGGTGATAGGCGCGCGCTTATCGGCCTGCGGCTCGTACTTCCAGATCGTCGCGCCGGTAGAGGGGTTGAGACAGCAGAGCGCCCCCCTCCAAAGCGGTGCGTACAGGCCCCCACGCAGCACCGGCGCGACCGAAAGGCCGTCGTCCTCGCCTCCCGGCTCTCCATGAGAGAGTCGCACGCTCCAGTGCGGCTTCCGCGTCCGCACGTCCAGGGCCGTCAGCTTGCCGGTATCGAGCCAGCAGTAGAGGACGCCGTCGCCGAAGGCCATCGGGAAGGCGTAGTCCCGCATTGGCACGCTCCAGACCTGTCGGCCTGTAGCCGGATCGCAGGCCGCTAGGCGCTGCCGGCTGATCGCCGTATAGAGGACCGAACCGGCGCGGAGGACCGTTGCGGGCGCGAACTCCTTCGAGGTCCGGTATTGCCAGCGCAGCTTGCCGGCCTTAATGTCGATCGCTCCGTAGCTTCCGAGAGTGCCGAAGTAGAGCGTCTCGCCGGCGATCTGGTAGCCCTCGATCTGGTCGGACACCCTCGCCTTCCAGGCGCGCACGAACGGCGGCGAGGGTGCGCGGGGCTCGTCGTGACTCGCCAGGCGCCGGATCGTGGTCCGCGGCGCCGCTGGAGCGGCAGCCGGCGCCATCGGCTCGGATAGCGGAGCGCCGCAGGACAGCTCGGCGGCCAGCAGGGGCACGACGCCGACCCAGATCGCGGCGCGAATAGAATAGGTGTTAGCGGTTATCATTCCGAGATCCTCGGCGAGGGCAACGGTCGATTAAGTCAGGTGACAATCCCTCCCAAATCGTTCAGTCACTCTCTCTTGTACCGACAGCATAGGTTGGTAGGTTCGCTTCGCATGGCATGCGGGTGAGGAGTCGCTCAGTGCTGAGGCACGTCGGTGAAGCGTTCGAAACGCTAGCGTTGGTTCCGCTGGCTAGCCCGGAAAACCGACCGATGATAGGCGGCCTAGGATTGCGCGTACGGAGCCGTTCCAGCCAGTTGCAGTAGCGCGGAGCGGAGCTCGACCACACCGGGGCGATTAAGCTTCAGCGCGGCGATCGTCGCGCGCCCGACAGCCGTGGTCCCGACCAAAGTGATGTTATCAACGCTCCAAGCGAAATGCTCGGACCATTGGTCGTGCCTTGGATGGTAAAGGGGCGCGGTAATTCCCGTTGCGGGGTCCTGCGCCTCTAGCCGCATTCCTTTTGAGTTGTTGCAGCCCTGGCACGAAAGTGCAAGATTATCGAGATCGTTATTGCCGCCAAGGGCGCGCGGGATGATATGCTCGACCGCAAACGGGGCGGGAGAAAACCGAAGTGGGCTAAGACAGTACTCGCAGCGCGAGTGGGCACGCTCAACGACTTCAGAGCGCTGTACAGCGGCCACACGCACCTATTCGCAGCCGGGCGAGACCAGGCCGAGACGGTCCATGAGCTCTTCGACCGGCAGCTTTCGAATTTGTGCAAGCTCGATTACGGCACGAATGCGGCGAGCGTGCTGTAATTCGATTGTATCGTACAGATTAGTCAGTTCCTCGAGGTCTTGCCGCGTAAAGTCCGGCGACTCCCGTCTCGATCGTAGATCGCGATAGCGATCCCAAGTAGCCTCATCGGCAACCTGATTGATTTGCGAGAACAGCTCGGTCTCACGCGCGGAAAGGTGAGGCGCGTTTCGCTCGGCCCGGATCCGCAGCGCGCGCTCCACTACGGTATCGAGGTCTGGATTGTCCAGCCGCTCGATTGCGCGAACAATATCGTCCGGCCGATCAAGAACGGATTGCTGAGACGAATCCATAGCGCTTCGCCCTTCCTGCAACGTTGGTGCGTTACGCTATTGTACCACCTCTCGCCAGATCGGACACTCCGTTAGGTGACGGCCAAGAATGATACGAAGCCGACGGAACCGGCGTGAACGCGGCCGGCCACGCCACCCGGGAGTCGGCAATACGGCCGCCGCCTTCGTCATGCTGGCGAAGAACGAGAGCATCACCGGCCAGACGATCGTGGTGGACGCCGGGGCATTGTGCGCATGAGCCAGGAAAGCCCTGCCGCGGCGGTGAACAACGGAGCGGAAAAAACTGCTGACTTATCTGTCCGGCCACGGTCCCAGAGGAAGTCCACCGAGTCACGAGGCGAGTCCGATCCGCGCGTAGGAAAACACTTGGCCGAAGAATCCGACCCCGAACTGTCGCTCCGCATCCGCAAAGAGGCTGACGGCTGCGCCACGCGAGTCGATCTCATGGTTGGCGGGAAGAGCGCGAGCCGGCTCTGGCTGACGCACTTCACGCTGCACGTCGGCGAGGCGCTGGTGCGGATGGACGGCGTCGGAGGCGTGGGAACGGACGAGGCGCACCGCAACAAGGGCTATTCGCGGCGCGTGCTGCAGGCTGCCGTCGAGCAGATGGCGAAGGGCGACGCATCCCTCTCGATGCTCTACGGCATCCGCGATTTCTACCCGAAGTTCGGCTACGCTACCGCCGGCCCGGACCACCGCGTGCGCCTCACCGACCTGGAGCGGGACAGCGCCTTGCCGGCCGGATGGAGCGTTCGGCCGATCCGCGCGGGGGATATCCCTGCCGTTCAGGCGCTCTATGAGCGGCAGGCGGCGCGCTCGGTCGGGGCCGCGCGGCGCGATCCTGGCGGCAGCGTCTGGGCCAAACTGCGCAAGGCCGCCGAAGGCGAGGGGGACGACGCATGCCGCGTGGTTATCGGGCCGGACGGAGCCTGTCACGGCTATCTGTGGCGCGCGCGCTGGACCTGGTATGTGCGCAACGTCCTGGAGACGGACTATAAGCGAGCGCTCGTGCTGGGCGAGGCGATGGCGGACGGTCCGGCAGCCGCGGACGCCGTCCTGGCGGCCAGCAGGATATGGGCGCGCGAGGAGCCGGCCAGGCGCAAGATAGCC
>DATGJU010000105.1:0-2161 GCA_035295045.1 Chthonomonadaceae bacterium | reverse complement strand
CGAGCGACCCGACCAGCACGGTCCCGCACACGGGCCTGTTCGGCATCGCGCGCACCGACGTGATGCGGATCCAGGTCCAGGTGCCGCAATCGTTCCTCAGCTCGCTTCGAGCGGGCCAGCAGGCGCGCGTCCTGATCCAGGAGTATCCCGGCAAGGTCTTCACCGGCACGGTCTTCCACACGTCGGGGGCGCTGGACGCCACGTCACGCACGCTGCTTGCCGAGGTACGGGTAAACAATCCGGACAACGTCCTGATTCCGGGCATGTACGCGCAAATCCAGCTTGAGAGCAGCCGCGCGAAACCGCTGCTACGCATACCGTCGAACACGCTGATTTTCGATATGCACGGCACGCGCGTGATGACCGTGACGAAGGACGGCCGCATCCGCTTCCAGCCGATCGTGGTCGGCCGCGACTATGGCAGCGAAGTGGACGTGCGGGAGGGCCTTGAGGGCAGCGAGCGGCTCGTCACCAATCCAACCGACGACCTGAAAGAGGGCCAGCAGGTCCGCGTCGTCTCCGAACAGCAGTAGGGTCGTGCCTACAAGTGCCGGCGCGAGAACCTGCCGGGCGCGCGGGGCGGACCGGCGTCCATGGCACGGCTCGCGAGTGTTGGTTACGCTGGCCGCGCCGGCCGCCGCCGGGGGGTCCGGCGCACGGATTCCACCTGCGCTCAGCGACGGGACCTGGCCCGGTCGCCCGGTCGCGCCGCGGCCAGAATTGACTTGAAAGGATGTGAGAGCTTGCGTTTGCTTGATCACAAGTTAAGCCGGCCGGCATGGAACCGACTCCGGCCCCTGTGTCGCCGAGAGGCTGCCTGGCCTCTTCTGGCGGCCGCGGCCCTGCTTTCGGGCCGTGCGGCGCCGGCCCAGGCGCCGGCGCAGTCGCCCCCGCCTTCCGGAGTCATCCGGCTGCCCCAGGACCCGCCGCCCGTGACGCAGCAGGGCCCGGTGCCAGGCCCCGCCGTGCCGATGGCGAGAGCCGACCGGCCGCTGACGACGTCGCCGGGCGCGCTGGAGCTGCGTACATTTCTGGCGAGCCGGCCGATCACCCTCGACGACGCAGTCGCGATCGGCCTCTCCACCAACCGGGCGCTCGCGCTCGCCGTGGAGGCCTTCTACCGCGCCCATGGCCGCGTTACCGAGACGCGCGGCGCGCTTAGCCCGACGCTCAGCGCCGCGACCGCCGACGTCTACCTGGCGCACGATCTCCAGCCGACTGCGAACCTTGTCGCGACAATGCCGATCGATCTGTCCGGCCTGCTCCGCGCGGCGACGAGCCAATCGCAATTCCAGGAAGTGGCCGCGCGCCTGGACGTGAACCGCGCGCGAAACCAGACCGTCGCGGATATCAAGGCGGCGTTTTACGGAGTTCTCCGGGCAAAGGCGCTTGTGGCGGTGGCGACGGAGAATCTCCAGAATTCATTGGACCGGCTGAAGGACGCCAACCTGAAGTACCAGGTGCGGGCAGTGGCCTATTTCGACGTGGCGCGGGCGCAAACCGACGTCGCGAACGCGCAGAGGCAGGTGATCCAGGCGAAAAACGCGGTAAGTAACGCCACCTCCGCGCTGGACAACGCCATGGGCATCGACGTGCTGACGCCGCTGCGGATATCCGAAACCGGCGCGGTCGAGCAGCCGCCGGGCGTCGCCCCGCCCACCGCGAGCGCGCTTCCGCCGCAGTCCGCGGACGGTGCCGGCCCGCAGGCGGCCGATCTCCCGGCGCCGGCGCCGATCGACCTCAAGCCGGCGGATCTGATCGCGCCCAAGCCGCAGGCCGTCATCGACGATGCGCTGGCGACCTCGCCGGAGTTCCGGCCGCTGGTGCGGGAGGCGCTCGACACGCGGCCGGAGGTGTTCGAGGCGGACGCCAACATCGCCGCCGCCAAACAGGGAATCCTGATCGCGCGGCGAAGCCTCCTGCCGCTCGTCTCGCTCTCCGCCGGCTACTTCAACTTCCGCAACTCGACCGGCACGCGCCACGTCGACGAGCCTCAGGCGCAGCTCGGCCTCACGCTGCCTCTCTTCGATGGCGGCGTCGCCAGAGGACGGGTGCAGCAGGCCAGGGAAGATGTCGCGACGGCAGTCACAAACCGCCGGCAGGTGCTGGACCTTGTGACGCAGGACGTGCAGCAGAGCTATCTCAATCTCGTCCAGGCGCG
>DATGJU010000104.1:0-7430 GCA_035295045.1 Chthonomonadaceae bacterium | reverse complement strand
AGGAGACGGTAACGGCCTCGCCGGGCACCGTCGCCACAATGGTCGCCGAGCTGGAATCCCAATATCCTGGCATCAGCAAGAGTCTGACGGACGAAAAGGGCGAGCTTCGGCGGTTTGTCAACGTGTACGTGAACGAAGAGGATATCCGCTTCCTCGATCGCGAGAACACCGTACTCAACGACGGCGACGCCGTATCGATCGTGCCCGCGATCGCAGGCGGCTAGCCGTTGCGGGACCAAGTTTCGCGCCAGCATGGCCCCCAATCCGGCCATCGGCGCGTTCGCAGCGCAGCGTCCGTCTTTGACAGGAGGAAGTATGGCTGTCATCGAGTTTGTGCAGAACTACGACGACCTCTCTACCGACCAGGGTTACCAGTTCAAGTTTTACTGCAACCACTGCGGCAACGGCTACATGTCCACCTTCGTGCCGAACAAGTTCGGCATGGCCGGCGGACTGCTGCGCGCGGCCGGCGGCATATTCGGCGGGGTGCTGGGCAACGTGGGCAACTCCGCGCTTGACCTTCAGCGCACCGTCGGCGGGCCAGCGCACGATAACGCGATCCGCGAGGCGGTCCAGGAGATCAAGCCGCTCTTTCTGCAGTGCCTGCGCTGCGGCGACTGGGTGTGCGAGAAGATCTGCTGGAACGCCGGCAAGGGCATGTGCAAGCGATGCGCGCCCAAACTCGAAGAGGAGCTGGCATCCGCGCAGGCCGTTGCGGCCACGGAGCAGGTCAATGTCCGAGCGCGCGAAGTGGACCAGACGCACAACATCGACGTGACCGCGGACGCCGCCGCCATCTGCCCACACTGCGGCGCGGCGGCGACCGGAACGAAGTTCTGCTCGGAGTGCGGCGGCGCGATCGCCGCCAAGACTCACTGCGCGCAGTGCGGCGGCGAGATGAAGGCCGCCGCCAAGTTTTGCGCGGAGTGCGGCGCACGCGCGTAACGCGCCCTATCCGCCCGGCTATCGAGGAGACCTATGCCCGCAGTCGACTGTGAGCTGCACGCCCGAAGAGACGCCATCCAGCGGCCGATCCTGTGGCGGCTCGTGAAGATGTTCAACGTGGTTACCAACGTCCGGCGGGCGCGCCTTACCGAGGATTACGGCTACGTCCAGCTTCGGATCGAAGGCTCGACCAGAGAGGTCGAGCAGGCGCAGGCGTATCTGGAGTCGAAGGGCCTGATCAAGGACGCACGCGATCCCGCTCCCTCCGCGGCGCGGCCGGAGGAGGCGGTTCCGCAGCCGAACACGATCACCGTCCGGCTCTCCACGGCGAACCCGGAGCAGGGCCACGCTCCCGTGATCTACCGCATCTGCAAGGATTTCAACGTGGTCGTCAACCTACAGCGCGCTGCTTTCGACGAGGAGGAGGGCGGCTGGCTCGAGGTTGAGATATCCGGCCAACTGCTGGACGTCCAGCGCGCCATCGCCTATCTTCACACAACCGGCATTCACGTCGATCCTCGCCAGCGATCCGTTGCGGACTACATGAACCTCTGAATCGGCGAAAACAGTCCCGGACGATGCGTCACGGCTCCCTTTAGCGGGGAGCCGTGACTCGTTAATGTGGCACTCGCCCGGCAGGTCGGACCGCGAAGCGCGCCAGGACTGTGACACGCGGCGAGATTCTCCCGTATAATAGAGTGTGCGAAATCAAACCTGAGGAGGGCCTATGAACGAGCCTGTCCGGGTGGGGATCGCGTTCCCACGCAGCGGGCAGCAAATTTCCGTGCAGATAACACGTGATTTTGCCGCGGAACTGAACACCGTTTGCGCGGGTCTGCAATCCAAGGGCGTGGTAATGCTGCGCCTGGGCGACGATCGCCCGACCCCTGTGATCGAGCACTCGTCTCGAACGCAATAATCCCATCATAAAATGCCCGGTTTCGGGCCAAGTATCCCCCGGCGCTGGATCCAGTGCCGGGGGATACTCACGTTTCGGCACGCGCCGAATCCACCTGTATGCCGGAGTGGAGCTGTACGGCGAAGAGTCCATCGCCGCCCTGCCGGACCTCGGCGACATCAAACCGGCACGCCGGCTCTTCGCCGCCTGCGTCGCGCGCGCTGAGGAACGAGCGCGCGATGGCGCGAAGCCGCTCGATCTTCCGCGGGTCGACGGCCTCGATCGGCGAACCGTGGCCTCCGCCCCGGCGCGTCTTCACCTCGACGAACACGAGGGTAGTTCCATCGTCGGCCGGGGCTTCCGCGATAATGTCCATTTCGCCGCCCGGGCACCGGTAGTTCAAGGCGACGATGCTCCAGCCCAGGCGCTCCAAATGCGCGCGCGCCACCCGCTCGCCGTCCGCGCCGATCTGCTTGAGATTGTCCGCCATGATTTTGCCTACGGCCACGGGAAGTCGGGCGTCGGCGTGAAGCGATTGAACAGCGCCGGCACCGTAAACGCGATCGCCATGGTGAACTCGCCCAGCACCATTCCGAGGAATAGCGGGCGGGCCCTGGCATACAGTTTCATGCCGCCGTACCGCAGAATCAGGACTTTGCAGAGCCAGGCGACGAGGCAGGGAAACCAGAACACCATCATCGTCCAGCAGCCGCTCAACGCGTAGCCGAGGGGATGCAGCGGGAACCAGAGCAGGCGCGTACGGAGCGTCGCGATCAGGAACGTCACCAGCCCGCCGATCAGGAAGTTGATGGTGGCGAAGAACGGAAGCGGCGGCTGCGACCGGTCCATGATCGTCGCGGCGTTGCGGAACGCCCAGACCGGATTGCCCTGGTAGACGTAGCCATACATCTGGACGGCGCCCAACCGGTAGGGCAGCGAGACGTGCAGATAACCCGAAACGCCGATGGCGACAACCAGGGCGATTGCGAAGACGGCGAGCAGCGACCTCCGGCGGACGCGCACGCCGTCCGCGAATTTCATCGAGTCGAGGAAGCCGGTGAGGATCAGGCCCCGCTGGTCGCGCATCCATAGGCCGTCCAGGAACGCCATCACCGTGAGATTGCCGGCGCCGAGGTTTCGGACATCGCCGACCATGCGGTAGATGTCGATCGGGCGGAACGAGGTCTCCGTCATCAGCATGCCCGACTCGCAGACGCTTCGCGCCATCACCAGGGCGACCACGAAGAGCAGCACGATCAGCTCGAAGAGGGCGAGCCAGTACGACATTCCGAGAGCGGCCAGCCAGAGCGCGCTCAGGAGCAGGCTGCCGACGAGACCCCAGAAGGCGGCGCGGTAGGAGAGCAGCTCGTCCCGGCCATCGTCCTCGCCCCCGCGGCCTATCGCCGCGCGCCAGACCCGCGCGATGTGCGGCCTGGCCGAATAGAGCATGTATCCCACCAGCACCACGTAGCAGCCGATGATCTGGTAGCCGATGAAGGTCTTGCAGCCATACATCGGCATCGTATCGGCCTCGTAGCCGATGCTGCCCGCGCCGACCTCCTCCGCCTTCGTCAGCAGGAAGAAGAACCAGAGCGAGAAGAGCAGATCGGTCGGAAGCAGGTAGAAGAAGCCAACCGCGGCTAGCGAAATGAAAATGTGGAAATAGCTCATCTGGTTGAACGGCGGCTGCGTGAACAGATCGTTCAGGTTGATCTCGGTGGTCACGTCCGGAAACGACGGATTGTACTGGTGCAGCCCCTTCAGGCCGAACAGGAACACGGAAGCCGAGAAGCCGATCCAGGTGAGGCCGTTTCGCAGGAAGCTGCCGCCGCCCGCCGGCCCAGTCTCGCCACGGATCATCTCGAGCGGAAGCTGGACCAGCGGAAAGGCCAGCTTCTCGTTATCCACCCACTGCCGGCGCAGCAGCACCGCGAGGCAGAGGAAGGCCGTGAACATCAGCGCGACGAACAGGCCCCAGGCGCACAGCGGCACGATCCATAGCTGCCAGGGAATCCTCTCTCCGGGTCTTAGGGCGTCGAAGAACCGCGCCGACACGAACTGCTGCGGGGGGCCGGCCGGGTTCCAGGGCACCGCCCACAGGCGAACGTTGGGGAAGAACTTGACCGGCCAGCCATTCTCGGCGGTCGCGTTGTAGTTCGGAACGACCAGCAGCGGAATCAGCTTCTGCAGCAGGCCGCGCGAAGAGACCATCGAGGAGAGCAGCATCATCACGTAGATCGTAAAGATCTCGTGGGGCCGGAGCGCGAGACGGCCGGACAGGCGGGTCAGGACGGCCTGCGCGCCCAGCAGCAGGACGAGCATCCCGACCACTACCGGGGGGAGCTGAAGGAAGCCGATCTGTATCTTTCCGACAACCAGCTCGGCGTAGCAGACCACGCAGCAGGTGATGACGACGCAGACAATTCCGACCACAAGCGAGGCCGGCGTCAGGGCGCCAACCGTTCGCCGATCCACGGGCCGTCCGGTCGCGAGGGCAGCGGCTGGCTCGGGATCGTCAGCGGCCGATGACTTCGCTGGAAGGCTCACCACGCGCCCCCAATTTGCGCCGCGGCGAGCTTCGCCGCAATCTCCTCGGCCTCGCGCAGCATCCCACGCTCCGTGAACATCGACCGGATGCGGTCCAGCAGGAACACGTCTCCTGGGAACCGCTCCGCGATCTCCGCCGCCCAGCGCCTCCGCTGTTCGTCATGTATGCCGCTCGACTCGTGCGTACATGCCTGCGCCAGCGTCCAGCAGACGTGCCCGTTGTGCGGCGCAAGGGCGTAGGCGCGGATTGCCGACTGGACCGCCTCACCCGATCGTTGGAGGTAGTGGAACCTCCACGCAAGCGCCGCGTGGGCCTCCGCGTTGGCCGGGTGTTCCGCGATAAACTGCTGCAGCACGGCGATACTCTCCTCGCTGCGGCCCAACTCATAGTAGATCCAGGCCAGCTCGGACCAGCTCTCGGCAAAATTCGGCGCAAGGCGGACCAGGCGCTCCGCCAGGGCCAGCGACTCCTCGTCGAACCGCCGCTGATTCATTCGGACTTGAAACAGATGCTTCAGCGCCATCGGGTGGTTCGGATCGATCTCTACGGCGCGCTCCAGCAGCGGGAGGGCGATGTCCCAGCGGCGCAGTCTCGCGCACGGTGTATAGACCTCGTCATACCCGAACATGTCGGACGGCGCGATCCTGCGGAGTGCCTCCAGGTTCGCCAGCTGCTCCTCGTAACGACTAAGCCGGGCCAGGACGCGGTGCAGGCCGTAGTAAAGCGTCCGCTCGGCCGGCGTCCGCTCAAGCGCGGTCCGAAACGCCGCGGCTGCTTCATCGTCGCGGCCCTCGGCTCGGAGGAGCTCCGCCGCGAGCTGTCGCGCCACGGTTGGCGCAGGCGAGCGATCGAGGGCGGCGGCGTATACCGCCGCGGCCTCTTCGCCATGTCCCTCGTGCTGGAGCATATCGCCCAGCTTGAGCGCCGCAGAGCCACACGCCGGATTGCGGTGCAGCACTTCGCGATATGCCTCGCGCGCCTCCTCCCAACGGCCACAGTTGTAGCAGAGGTCGGCGAACTCCATGAAGGGCCGCCAGGCGCGCGGATGCCGGGCCAGCCGACGGCGGCGGCCCGCGATCTGCTCCGCCTGCCCCGCGAGCCGCGAGTCGACGCCCAGACAGAGTTGAATCTCACCGCCTGACGGCAGCTTCACGTCTACGATGCGGACCTCGCGAACGATCTCCGAAAGGGCCTGCTCGATCGCGTTTGCGTCGCTGCGGCGATGCGGCGCCGGGACCGGCAGCGCGATTTCCAGCAGTGGAGCGAGACGCGGCCGGAGCAGCCTCCGCGCCCGGTGCACGCGCTGCATCGCTGTATCGACGCTGATGCCGAGCATCTCCGCGATCTCCCGGTGCGAGAAGTCCTCCAGGCAGAGCTTGAATGCGGCGCGGTAGATGTCCGGAAGCGCGTTGATCTCGCGGGCCGCAATGCGCAGTGCTTCGCGCTCCTCGGCTTGCGCGGCCGGAGCGGGAAAGTAGAAATGGGCTGCGTGAATCGTCGTCCAATCGCCGCCGGCGCGAAGCTGGCGCCTCCGGCGCTCCAATGCGAGATGCTTCAGGCAGATGCGCCTGGCGATCTCGAACAGCCAGTTTCGGAATCCGCCAGAGTCGCGGCCACGCTCCTCGAACCGGTCCAGCCGGTGCAGCGCGCGTATGAACGTCTCGTGGACCAGGTCCGCCGCATCGGTTGCCGGGTCGCGGTAGGCGCCGCTCAGGCAGCTTCGGCAAAAGGCCAGCACCGGCTGTTCGTGGCGCGCCCAGAGCGCGTCGAACGCGACGTTGTCACCCTGCTTCGCTTTCGATACCAGTTCTGCGTCGCCCTGGACCACGCCGCACTCCCAGATGAAGATGAGCCGCGTGCGGCGCCGAGCGCGTGGACGCACGCAATGCAGATTGTACCCCCGCGCCGTTCCGCGGCCAATACCGCCTGCCGAATCGGCGCGGTCTGGAACGCAAGGCGGTTGACAATCGTCGTACGGCGGGGTTACAATGGACCTGTGGGTTAGCGGCAATTCGCCGTAACTTCGGCTGGCGTCGCCTGTCAATCTCAGTATGCCGCGCCGCAGACACAGGTTCGAGCAATTTGTTCGGTTTGTCGCCGCCAACGATGTCGCCAGCGGGCGCGATCACGTATCGCAGGACGCGCGAACGAGGTTGTTGGCATACTTGTATTTGGCGGCGGCGTATTACTAACGTGAATCACGGGTTCAGGAGCACACTCATGCCGGTTTGGTCCTTGCAGCGAAGGTTCTCGTCCAGGCTCTCCGCACTTCTCGCCGGCTGCGGCCTGATCATGCTGCCGGCATTCGCCCGCGTCGCGCGCGCGGACACGCGAAGCGCGCTGCCCCCCACCGTCGGGGACTTCAAGATGACCCGCCCTGCCCAAATATACACTCCGGCGACGCTCGAAAACCATATCGACGGCGAAGCCGAGGCCGTGAAGCACTACGACTTCAAGGAGTGCGCGTACGGCGAGTATGCCCCCAAGGGCGTCGGGAACCAGCTCATCACGGTGGACATTTACCAAATGGCCGACCCGCAGGGCGCCTGGGGCTATTACAGCGGGCAGGTGAACCCCAACGCAAAACAGGTGACCGTCGGTGGAGCGCACGGATATCAGGAGGCCACCGCGCTAAACTTCTGGAAGGGCCCCTACTACGTCAAGGTGGCGATCACGGCATCGAAGCCTGGGCCATTTCAGCCCGCGATGCCCAAGATCGCGGCGGCGATTGCGACGAAGCTCTCCGGGTCCACGAGCGTGCCGTCGATCGTCCAGCTTTTGCCGCCGGGTTACAAGCCGTATACCGAACAGTACCGGCGCTCCGACATCGCCGCGCAGAGCTACATCCGCAACGGCGTACTCGCACAGTATCCGGCCGCGGGCACGCAGGCGGAGCTGTTTATTGCGATCTTCACCACCCCTGCGGCTGCGAAGGACGCATTCGGCAAGTACCGTTCGTATCTCACAGAGCCGAGGAACATCGCCGTCGGTGCGAAGGCCAACCCGATCAAAGGCATTGGCGACGAGGCGATCGGAGTC
>DATGJU010000103.1:0-5880 GCA_035295045.1 Chthonomonadaceae bacterium | reverse complement strand
CGCTCGGAGTGATCACGCGGCTGACGCTGGACATATCGCCCGCATTCGCGGTCCGCCAGGATGTCTACATGGACGTACCGTTCGCGGCGCTCGAAACCGATGTCGACGAGATCACGGGCGCTGGATACAGCGTCAGTATGTTCACCGCTTGGCGGGGCCCGACGATCGGCCAGGTCTGGGTCAAGCGTCGCGCGGAGGATGAAGACGACGCGCCGAAGGTCTTCAGCGCGGCGCGGGCCGTCTCGAACGTGCACCCGATCGCGGCCGTCTCCGCGGAGAGCTGTACCGCGCAAATGGGAATCGCCGGGCCGTGGCACGAGCGGCTGCCCCACTTTCGGATGGGATTTACGCCGAGCTTCGGGGAGGAGCTGCAGACCGAGTATCTCGTGCCGCGGCGCCACGCCTGGCCGGCGCTCACCGCGGTTGCGGCCCTGGGACCGCGGATCGCCCCGCTGCTCCAGATCAGCGAAATCCGCACCATTGCGGCCGACGGCTTCTGGATGAGCCCATTCTACGAGACTCCATGCGTCGGCATTCACTTCACCTGGCGGCAGGACTGGGAGGGCGTCCGCGCGCTGCTGCCGGAGATCGAGGCCGCGCTTGCAGCGTTCGAGCCACGACCGCACTGGGGCAAACTGTTCACAATGGCGCCGGACGCCGTCTCCAGCAGATATCCCCGGCTGCAAGACTTTCGCAGGCTGGCCCGTGAGCTCGACCCGGACCGCGTGTTTACAAACGCGTTCGTGGAGCCGTTCATAGGCTGAAGGGAGATGTGACGTTGAACTCGCCGATGTGGGTTACGGCGTTCATGGACATCGAGGACCTTGTAAACGCGGAATCGGACGAAGCGACGCGCGATTGCGCCGAGATCCTCTCGCAGGAAGGGCTGCAGGCGACGCTGTGCGTGGTGGGCGAAAAGGCGCGGCTCCTGCTAAAGCGTCACCGTGACGATGTGATTGCGGCCATGTCTGAGCACGATATCGGGCTGCACAGCGACTTTCATTCGGTGCCTCCGACGATCGCCGAAGCGATGGAGAGGCGGGGTTGGGAAGAGGGTGTCGACGAGGCCATTCGCATGGAGCGGCCAGCGGTCGAGGCGATCCATCGCGCGTTTGGCCGGTCGCCGTCCTGCTGGGGCGGGCCGGGCAATACGTGGGGTCCGCAGGTCTGCGCGGCGCTGAGGGAGCTCGCCGTTCCAGCCTTCGTCTACGCCCACACGCAGATCCCGGAGGGCGGCGTACATCGCTTCGCGGGCTGCGTCGCCTACCCGAACGGTCCGTCGCTGAACGACATCGGGTACAGCGACGACGCCGAGTCGGAACGGCAGCGTGACCAGGTCGCACTGCGGCTGGCGGAAGACGCCGCGGCGGGCGTACCCTGGCAGCAGGTGTTTCTCGGCCATCCCTCGCGGATACTGCACGACGCCTTCTGGGATGCGCCGAACTTCTACTACGGCGCGAATCCCCCGCGCGAGCAGTGGAAGCGGACCCCGAGGCGCTCGGAGGCCGACTTCCGGCGCGCGCTGCGGAACTTCCGCCAGGGCGTCCGCATGCTCGTGTCCCACCCCGGCATCGAGGTACTCACCGTGCGCGCCCTCAATGCACGGCTCGCCAATACCCCTTCCGTGCCGCTGAGCGAGGCCGAGCGGGAGCAGGTCTGGCCGAGCATCGAGTCCAGCCTTCGCTCGATGCGCGAATGGCCGATTATGCCGCCGGGCTTCGAGGCGCGCAACATCTGCGCGATGACCCGCGAACGATTGCACACGCTGGAGCGGTTCCAATTCTCACCGGGATGGTGAGGCGCGAGGCGAGGGGAGAGTCCAGTCGAGGTTTGATGGTTCCAGGGCAGCGAAATCAGAACACGCCGCGCTCCTTGAGCGAAACGTGGCGGTTGTCGCCGAGGATGATGTGGTCAAGCAGCTCGATGCCGAGGAGCTGACCGCACTCGTGAAGGCGCGTGGTGATGCGCCGGTCTTCGGCGCTGGGGCTGGGGTCGCCGCTGGGGTGGTTGTGCACGACGATGATGGCGGCGGCGCTGGCCAGGATCGCGTCCTTGAATACCTCGCGCGGGTGGACGAGGCTGCTGTCCAGCGTGCCGATCGAGACCGTGCAGACCCGCATGACGCGATGCTTGGTATCGAGCAGCAGGCTGCGCAGATGCTCCTTCTTCAGGTCGCGCATCTCGGCCATGAGCAGATTCGACACGTCCTGCGGCGAGCGGATGCAGGGCTTGTCGTCGGCGGTGAGCGCGGAGAGGCGGCGGCCGAGCTCGATGGCGGCGCAGATCTCCGTCGCCTTCACATCGCCGATGCCCCGGACTCTTGTGAGCTCCTCGCGCTGGGCGGTCGCCAGGCCGCGCAGGCCGCCGAACGCGTGGAGCAGCTCGCCGGCCAGGCCGAGCGCGGACTGGATGGAACTGCCCGTGCGCAGCTGGATTGCGAGCAGCTCGGTATTGGAGAGCGTGGAGGCGCCGAACTGCTTGAGCCGCTCGCGGGGCCGCTCGTCCGGAGCGCGCTCTTTGATGGTGAGGTCATATCGGATCGTCTCGGCCTTCTGCGCCGGGTCCTCGGCGTCCGCCGCGGCGCCGTTCAGCCGGCGGAGGATGGCGCGCGCCGCGGGGCCGCGCGCGTCGGCCACGCTGGCGGCGGGTGGCGGGCTGTCGGGATCGAACTGACTGCTGGACCTATCGATCATGGCGTGGCGGGTGCTCCGGCAGGTATTGAGGATTGCCCGGCCGTTCAGCGAACTCGCAGCCGATTCCTGCTTAATTCGCCGCCTGGGTCCTTGCGATAGCACGACTGATCTCTATGGTTCAAACTCAATCGGGGAGATCGAGCATCCCGCCAATGGCCCGCTCGCCGAAGCGGGTGCGTGACACCGCAGAGGTCGACACCGAAATATGGTATCATTTACCGGTGTGGTCTAAAGGTATCGGGCGCCACATGTACCGTCGAAACATTAGGATCAAACGACCAATCAACCTATTTAGAGACAGACAATCTAACATCAAACGACCAAGCAAACTACCAAATCCGAACATGACACAAACAACCTCGATCCGAATTGAAGGAGCCGTGCTGGAAGAGGCGAAGGCGATTGCCAGGCGGCGCGGAGTCTCAATGAACCGCTTTGTCGATCGCGCTCTGCGTGCCGAAATCGCTCGCGCACGCGACGACGAGATGTACGAGGCGGCTTCGCTGCTTGGCCAGGATTCGGAATCCGACGTGGATTTTGCTCTTGCGGCCCAGGCGGAGCTTGCGCTCAAGGAGTGATATGGACGAAGAACAGATCCGCCAGGGCGACATTTTCATGGTGGACTGGACGCCGGGCCGAGGCTCGGAACAGACCGGCGAGCGTACGGCGCTCGTCGTTCAGAACGACGCGTTCAACGCGAATCGGCGGTATCCCAACACGATCGTGGTGACGATCAGTTCGCATGGGCGCGATATACCGACGCACGTTCAGGTCCGCAAGACGGCGGAAAATGGTCTTTGGGCAGATCTATCCTATGTCAAGGCCGAGCAACTAATGACCATTTCGAAGGATCGTTTGGTCAGAAAAATCGGCAGCGTAACTCCCGAACAGCTCGCTGCTGTGTCGGGGGCCATCAAGCGCGTTCTGAGTTTGGTGTAGGACAGGTCTACTCCTTCCCCAGGCCGTTTGGGATCATCGGCAGGCTGCGAAGCGCGATTCCGGTCGCGTTCAGGATCGCGTTGCGGATGGCGGGCGCGATGGCGACGATCGGCGTCTCGCCGGCGCCGGCCGACGGAATGTCCTTCCGATCGAGCAGCACGACCTCGATCGGCGGCACGTCGCCGAAGCGCGGAACGCGATACTTCGAGAAGCGGGCGTTCGTGACGCGGCCCTGGTCGAAGTGGATCGCCTCGAACAGCGCGCCGCCGATGCCCATGACCGTCGCGCCCTCCACCTGGTTCTGCAGATGCGTCGGGTTCACGATCGCGCCGCACTCGAACGCGCTCACGATCCGCACGAGCCGGACCCCTCGGTCCTTCGGATCGATCGCCAGCTCGACACAGTTGGCGACGTAGCTTCCCTTCTCCGTGCCGCAGGCTAAACCGTAGCCGTGGTCGGGCTTCGGCTGGCGGCCCTCCCATCCGAACCGCTTCGCGGCCGCCTCCAGCACGGCCCGCAGCCTGGCATCGGTCAGGTTCTTCTGCCGGAACGCCAGCGGGTCCATATGCAGCCGGACCGCCAGGTCGTCCATGTGCGATTCGCGCACGAAGTGGTTGGCGGTGGCCGCGAGACCCCGGTAGGAGCCCTGCCGCAGCGGCGACGGCCCGTTATGGAACTGCTCATGCTTGTCGGCCACGTCGTAAGGAGTCGCAAGCCCGGAGCCGCCGGAGTTGTAGTTGTGGAACTCCCAGCTCTTCAGCGTGCCGTCCTGCGCCGCGTCACCGCCGACGGTGATGACGCCGGCCGGCCGGAAGTAGGCCCAGTTGAATTCCTCCTCGCGGGTCCAGACCAGCTTGACCGGCTTTCCAGCTCCCTTCGCCAGCCGCGCGGCCTCGATCGCCGCCTCGCCGGTGTGCTTGCCGCCGTAGGCCGCGCCCGTGTCTGGTGTGATGACGCGCACGTCGGCTTCGGGTATGCCGAAGGCCTGCGCCAGCTCCGTCCGGACGCCGAAGGGCCGCTGCGTGCCGGTCCAGACCGTGAGTTTGCCGCCCTGCCACTCGGCGACAGCGGCCCGCGGCTCAAGCGGCGCGTGGGCGATGTAGGCGACGGTGTAGACGGTCTTAAGCCGGGCGGGCGCGCCTCCGCCCTCGCTTCCGGGCAACGGGCCGCCGTGCAGCGTTTCCCACAGTCTCTCCTCGGCGGCCGGCGCAGGCGCGTCCCACACGGCCTTAATCAGGCTGGCCGCCCTCTCCGCGGCGTGCGAGTTCGGCGCCGTGACGCCGAGCAGCTCCCCGTCCCGCACGACGGTCACGCCGGGCAGGCGCTCCGCGGCGGACGTGTCCGCGGACTTCAGCTTCGCGTTCCACGCGGCGGGCCGGACGATGCGGCCGTAGACCATGCCGCCGCGGGCAATGTCGGAGGTGTAGGCGTGGCGGCCTGTCACGAACGCGCGTCCATCCGCCTTGGGCACGGAGCTGCCGGCGACGGTCCACTCCGTCCGCGGGACTTCGGAGACGGCGCCGGAGACCTCACGCGTGAGCTTCTGGCCCGCCACGAGCTGGGCATAGGCGACCTCATGGTGCGAAGCCGCGTGGATCACCTTTCCATTCGCGGCGGTGATGCCGGCCCGATCCACCTTCCACTCCTCGGCGGCACGATCGATAAGCGCCTCGCGGGCCGCGGCGGCGGCCCGGTGAAGGATCGGCGCCATGCCGGGCGTGGTCCGGCTGCCGAAGGTGCCGGCGTCGTACGGCGTGAGCGCCGTGTCCGCCATGACCAGCGTGACTGAAGCGGCGGGTATCCGCAGCTCCTCCGCGACCGCCTGGGACAACGACGTGCGGATATTCTGTCCCACCTCCGCCTTGCCGGTATAGGCCGTTACGATACCGTTCTCGCCGAAGTGCAGCCAGGCCCCGATATCGGTCGGCCCTGCGCCTCCTCCGCGTCCGCCGCGCCCTCTGCCGGGCCGGCCGGACTCCTGAGCCTCGACGCCCTCTATGCAGACGATTACGAGCAGCCCCGCGCCCAGCGCCTTGAACAGCCCGCGCCGCGTCATCGCGAACCTGTACCGCGGCGCCGCCCGCAGCTCGTAGCGCTCCACTTCGGCAGCGTAGGGCTCTGGATATGGGGTGTAGGACGTAGCCGGCAGCGCGGTCGCTTCGCCCGATTCTCTACTGCCGATTGCCAATTGCTGCTTGCCTGTGCTCTTCACTTCCCCGTCCTCCCCCTGGCGGCCGCGGACTGGACG
>DATGJU010000102.1:0-20600 GCA_035295045.1 Chthonomonadaceae bacterium | reverse complement strand
TCCCTTTTTCCGCACGATAGAAAAGGAGGCGCAAACCACGCCACAAAAGCGCGCAAAAATCACCCGCGCGCAACGATCAATCCGCTCAGTGGTACATATCCATCCGGTCCGAGGGTGGTACACACCGCCCGAACATTGACATGCTGCTCTACGTCCTTGAGCCGGCGCGGACGAGCGGCTCGTTGGTGCCCGTATCGGAGCCGGGGCTGCCCTGGCACACCGGCTCCAAGGTACTCCTGGCGTCGATGCGCAAGTCTTTCCCGACGCTTTCGGGCTTTTCGCCCGGTCCTCTGCAAGTTATGTGGCTCAATGAGCGGCTGCGCCCCGACCAGTGTCAGCGCGATTTCGTTTGGGACCACAAGGGCCGACCGATGATCCGGTAGCGCCGCATAGGCGCCGGCGCGCGTTCTGCCGCAAGCGTGGCGCACCTCTTGGGGCCGACGGACCAAGTTGATGCGTCCTGCCCGGCCCATCCGCCCAATCAATACCGCGGCACGCCGAAGGGTCATGTTGGCCGGACGATGCGCACGGCGGCGAGTCGTAACGTGGAGGGCGGTCTTGCGCGACCTGATCATCCTGGGAGGCGGCGTGCACAGCGCCGAGATGGTGGAGATCGTCGAGCGGATCAACCGTTCCGCTCCTACCTGGAACCTGGTCGGCTGCCTGTCGCCGCACGAGTCGCGGGCCGGCGACGAGCGTAACGGCTGTCCGATCCTTGGTACGGCCGAAGCGATCTCACGCTATCCCAACGCCGCCTTCGTGCCGGACAATGAGTGGAAGCTGCCCCTGCCGCGATCGGACCGCCTCGTTTCGCTCATCGATCCGTCCGTGTTCCTCGCCCGGTCGGCGCGAATTGGACCGGGCTGCGTCGTGTACCCGAATGGCTTCATCGGCTTCGACGCCTCGCTCGGCGAGAGAGTGTTCTGCCTGAGCGGCGCCGTGATAAACCACCATTGCGGCATCGGGGATCGCGTCGTGCTGGCGAGCTGCGTGACGCTGGCGGGGCATGTGACCGTAGAGCAGGACTGCTATCTCGGCCAATCCTGCAGCGTGAAGCAGTACGTGCGGATCGGCACTGGATGCCTCGTCGGCATGGGCGCCGTGGTCATCCGGGACGTGCCGGCCGGAAGCACGGTCGTCGGCAATCCAGGGAGGGCGCTCCAGCGCCCTCCACACCACCGGCTCGTAGATGAGTAATGCGGGTTCGTTCCGCCGCACGCCGCCGAACTTGGCGAGCCCGCGTGACGGCAGAGTTAGTCCTGCGCTACTCCGGCCGGTTCGAGCCGGGCATCACTTTGGCGGTGGCGAATGAGCGGCGCGTATCGACGATGCGGACCTTCGCACGCTGCCCGATGTATTTGCTGCCGTCGTCCAGGTCCAGCATATAGCCGTCCGCCCACCCGATGCACCTGGCCGGCTCCTTCAGCAGCGACCGCGTGACGCGGCACTCGACCACCTGCGCGCGTCGGTAAGTCAGCCGCGTCTTCTCCAGCTCGCCGATGTCGCCGGACTCGATGCTGTACTTCTCCACATGCGCGTCGGCGTCCGACCGGATGAAGAGCGCGCGCTGAAGCTGCCGCTCGATCTCCGCCACCGTCGCGCCTTCCGGCCCGATCAGCAGTTCGGCGACCTCCGGATGGCACGTTATCAGGAGCGCGTCCTTCTTGGCGTTCTTAGGATCGTTCACCTGCTTCCGCAGGTCCCGCTCCACGGCCAGACTCACGCTCTCCGAGGATGCCAGATGGCCGCGTCCCTTGCAGTAAGGGCAGTCGTCCGTCATGAAGCCGGTGAGCGTCTCGCCGGTGCGCTTCCGAGTCATCTCCACCAGTCCGAGCGGGCTGATGTTCGAGATTTTAGTGCGCGATCGGTCCTTCTTCAACGCCAGCTCCAGCGCCTTTACCACCGACTGCTTGTCGCGTGGATTGTTCATGTCGATGAAGTCGATCACGATGATGCCGCCGATGTCGCGCAGGCGGAGCTGCCGCGCGATCTCGCCCGCCGCGTCGAGGTTGGTCTTGACGATCGTCTCGTTCAGGCTGCTGCCGCCCGTGTACTTACTGGTGTTGACGTCGATGACGGTGAGCGCCTCGGTCTCGTCGATCACCAGCGACCCGCCTGACTTGAGGAACACCTTACGGCGCATCAAGCGATCCAGCTCCGCCTCGACGCCGTACGCCTCGAAGATCGGTTTCACGCCGTCGTACAGATGGATGCGGCCTTTCAGCTTGGGCGAGAGCCGGTCCAGCAGCTCGTTCGCCTTCTCGTACTCCGCGGGATCGTCCACGATCAGCTTCTGTACGTCCGAACCGAACACGTCCCGGATCGTCTTGTACAGCAGCGTCAGGTCCTGCTGAACGAGCGCCGGAGCCTTGACCTTCTTTGCGGTCTCCTGCACCTCGCGCCACGTCTGCAGCAGGAAGTCCATGTCGCCCTGGAGCTCCGCCTCCGTCTGCTCCTCGGCCTCCGTTCGAATGATTAGGCCGAAGCCGGGAACGCGCAGCTTGTCGCCGATCCTCTTGAGCCGGTCGCGCTCTTTCGCGTCCTCGATCTTGCGTGAGACGCCCAGGTTGTCCGCCTCCGGCATGAGCACGAGATAGCGGCCGGGCAGCGAGACGCGCGTCGATACGCGGGCGCCCTTCGTGCTCCGCGGACCCTTGATCACCTGGACGAGCCGCTCCTCGCCGACCTTCAGCACGTCCCGAATTCGCTGGTTGCGCAGCATGGAGCGCCGGTAGCCGGGCCGCGTCCGCCGGCCGGGCGTCGGCTTGTCGCCATCCGCCGGCGCGCCGGGCTCCTCGTCCTCTTCCTCCTCTTCGTCCTCCTCGGCGGCCTCGACTTCGGCGAGCATCTCCGCGGCGGCGCTGGCCTCGCCGGAAAGGAGGACCTCTTCCGCGTCCTCGAGCTCCGCCGCCACGATCTCGTCGACCTGTTGGCCTGCCTCCGCCTCGTCTTCGTCGGCTCCGTTCGGCTGGTGTCCGGCCGGCGCTGTGTCCCGATCGCGCGCCGGCGCCGCGGAGGGAGCCGCCGTCTCCTCGGACCGGCTGCGGCTGTCGCGGCCGAAGCGCTGGCGGCCGGCGCCCCTGCGAGCGGAATCGCTGTCGCTGGTACCGCTGTCGTCGCCGGTGGGCAGCACGTCGCCGACGTAGAGGAAGGCGTTGCGCTCCAGGCCGATGTCCACGAAGGCCGCGTCCATTCCGGCGAGCACGTTGGCGACGCGGCACTTGTAGAGGCTGCCGACGACTCGCTCGGAGCGCTCGAAGTGCAGCTCGACGAGCTTGTTCTCTTCGAGCACGGCGATCCGCGTTTCGCGGTCGCCTACGTTCACAATGATCTCTTTTGACATAGTGAGTTACCCCCTGGCGCCGTGATGCGGCAGTGGCCGTGCGGTCGCCAGGTTCGCAGTGGTTTCCAATTCGGGTCGTTGCGCCGCGGCGCGCGTCCGATCCAACCAAAAGCGATCGGCGGGGCGCGGCATGCGCATGCATTCTGTCGATGGCTACGCGCCGGCCGTAAGCAGCCGGACGCGGTGCGCCCGTCGGAGCGAGATGCCGGGGATCAGCTCCCCCAGCGCGGCGACGATCTCGGCGGGCCTGGCGTTTCCGCTTTCGCCGATCGCAACGATCATCCGCAGGTTTACGCGGTTGGGATCGGGGCGCTCTGGCGACAAGGCGAGGTGAAAGAGCAGCGGCCGCAGGTCGATGGGCTTCGAGCGGCCCTCGCGCTCACGCACGATGGGCAGGGCAGGCTGGGCGAGCAGCTCGCAGATGGCGGCAGCGATTCGGCCGGATTCGGTATCGGGCGGGCATTCGCACAGCGCGTCATATTCGGCGCGGACGTAGGCGTTGAGCAGGTCTCGCGAGCCGGAGTCGGCAATCTCCTCGCAGTCCCCGACTCGGATTGCGGGCGGCAGCGCTTCGTTCAGGCGCCGCTCGATCTGGTCGGTCGGGACCGGCTCGGTAAGCTCGATGATCGCGGGCTCCGCGGCTCCAGTGACGCCGGTGCTAAGCGCGGAGGCGAAGGCGATACGCTCGCGAGGGTTGAATCCTGCGGAGAAGGCGATGGGCAGCGCCGCGCGGCGGATGGCGCGTTCGAACGTCCGCAGTATATCGAGATGGCCGAGATAGCGAACGGTTTCAGTCTTTTGAAAGGTGAAGAGGTACTTCGGCATGTAGTGCGAACAGGCGCGTGGCCGCCGCGATCCGCGCGATCCGCGCGCGCTGGCGATCTCGGTCCGGACTGCACGTGCGGACTGCTTGCGCGAGGGCGGACGCTGTCTACCGCGTCCGCCCCGGTGGGAGGGCGATTAGCCCTTCTTCTTATTGGCCTCCGCGTCCTTCTTCAGGGCTTCGGCGATCTTCGCGTCCTTCTCCTTCGGGGAGAGCTTGGCGAAGGCCTCAGGGCAGCCGCCGCAGCAGAAGTGCACGTCGTAGGTGCCGGTCTTGTTCTTGTACGTAACGCCCTTGGCCTTATGGTCCTTCACGGCCTCCTGCTGAATCGGGCAGGTCCAGACTTCGACGACCTTGGGCTTCTTCTCCGGGCCGGCGAACGCTGAAACGCTGGCGACGAGGGCGATGGCCGAGAAAAGTGCGGTAACGCTCTTCATGTTTGATGTGACTCCTTGTCTACGGGTCGATGGTGCGGGCAGAATCCGACTCGCCTGCATTGTACCGTATTTCCGCCAAAAACAACAACCGTCCATTTTCAGTGCAAATTGCAATCTGTCCGTCGCTAGAGTAGAATGAGAGGGCCATGATTGACACCGCACTCAAACCCGCAATCGCGTTCGCAGGCCAGCCGAAGCCCGCAGACTCTCAGGCCGACGGCCGTTCCTACCACGTCATGACGTGGGGCTGCCAGATGAACGAAGAGGACTCGGAGCAGATGGGCCTCTACATGCGGCAGCTCGGTTACCGCGAGACCGGCAGCGCCGAGACGGCAGACGTCGTGCTGCTGAATACCTGCTCGGTGCGCGCAAAGCCGGAGGAGAAGGTCTGGAGCGAGCTCGGCAAGCTGAAGGAGCTGAAGCGCGAGCGGCCGGGCATGATCATCGGCGTCTGCGGCTGCATGGCGCAGGTCGAGAGCGCCGAAATCCAGCGCCGCGCGCCGCACGTCGACCTCGTCGTCGGGACCGGGAACATCTCGGCGTTGCCGGCGCTCGTCACGCAGGTGCGCGAGACCGGCCGCGCGGAGACCGAGGCGATCCAGCTCCAGCCGCGGTTCAAGCGCAGGCACGTCGCCGCGCTGACGGCGCTTGCACTGCCGGCCCGCAAGGGCGCGATCGTCACCGACGTCCCGCTGCGGCAGACGGAGCGCGCGCCCAAGCTGAAGGCGCACGTGCCGATCATGTACGGATGCGACAAGTTCTGCACGTTCTGTATCGTGCCCTACACGCGGGGCCGGGAGCGGAGCCGCCCTACGGTGGAGATCCTCGAAGAGATCGAGCGGCTGGCGGCGAGCGGCACGCGCGAGGTGACCCTGCTCGGCCAGACCGTGAACTCCTACGGCAAGAACCTGGCGGAGGGGCGCGTACCGTTCTGCGACCTGCTGGAGCGGATCGACGCGATTCGCGGGCTGGCGCGTATCCGCTTCACGTCGCCGTACCCGCGCGACTTCACCGATGCGCTCATCGATACGATCGGCCGGCTGGAGAAGGTATGCGAGCACGTCCACCTGCCGCTCCAGGTCGCGGACGACGACCTGCTCGCCGAGATGCACCGCGGCTACACGGTCTCCGAGTTCGAGGCGATCGTCGATAAGCTGCGCGAGCGCGTGCCGGGGATCGCGATCACCACCGATGTCATGCTCGGCTACCCCGGCGAGACTGACTCGCAGTTCCGGAACACCATGCGCTTCGTCGAACGGACGCGATTTGACTCGGCGTTCATGTTCGCGTACAGCCCGCGACCGAACACGAAGGCGGCGCTCCGCGAGGACCAGCTTCCGCAGGCGGTGAAGGTCGAGCGGCTCAACGCCCTGATCGCGCTCCAGAACGGCATCACGACAGAGATCAACCGGTCGCAGGTGGGCCGCGAGTTCGAGGTGCTGGTCGAGGGGCCGAGCGAGCGCGACGCGACCCGGCTGACCGGCTACACGCGCACGCTCAAGACCGTCAACTTCACGGTGCCGGCGGGCGCGAACCCCGCGGCGCTGGCAGGGAAGCTGGCGACGGTGCGCGCCGTTCAGGCGCACCTGACCGGCTTCACGGGCGAGTATGCAGAATAAGATTCAGATTCCCAGGACCTCGAACGTGTGGGCCAGGTGCTTCAGGTGGTACTGGACGTCGAAGGCGTGGTCGATCTCGTCCGTCGACAGCCGCTCGCGGACGATCGGGTCGGCCTCGATGGCGGCGCGGAAGTCCTGGCCGCTCCAGGCCTTGGCGGCGTTGCGCTGCGCCACGCCGTAGGCCTCCTCGCGGGATAGGCCGGTCGCGATCAGGGCCAGCATGACCTGCTCCGAGCAGACCAGTCCGCCCATCATCTCCAGGTTCCGCTTCATGTGCTCGGGGTAGACGATCAGTGTGTCCAGGATCTCGTCGAACTTGGCGAGCATCCAGTCGACCAGCATCGTCGTGTCCGGCAGCACGACTCGCTCGACACTGCTGTTCGTCAGGTCCCGCTCGTGCCAGGTGGCCATGCTCTCCAGCATCGGGATCAGGTTGCCCCGCACCACGCGCGCCAAGCCCGAGACTGTCTCGCAGTTCCAGGGATTGCGCTTGTGCGGCATGGCGGACGAGCCCTTCTGGCCCTCCGCGAAGTACTCCTGGACCTCCCGTATCTCTGTTCGCGCCAAGTTTCGTATCTCGGTGGCGAACCGCTCCAGAGAGGCCGCCAGTATCGCGAGCGCCGCCATGAGCTGCGCGTGCCTGTCCCGCGCGATGATCTGAGTGGAGATCGGCGCGACGCCGAGGCCCAGGCTCTCGCAGACGTATCGCTCGATCTCCGGGCTGATGTTGGCATGCGTGCCGACGGCGCCGGAGATGGCGCCGACCGCGATCACGGCGCGGGCCTGCTGCAGCCGCTCGACGCTGTGGTTCATCTCGTCCAGCCAGGTCGCGAGCTTGAATCCGAACGTGATCGGCTCGGCGTGGATGCCGTGCGTCCGACCGATCATCACGGTGTCTCGATGCTCGCGGGCGCGCTTGCGGATCGTAGCGATCAGGCGCTCGCATCCTGCCAGCAGGGTGTCGACGGAGTCGCGCAGCAGCAGCGAGAGCGCCGTATCGACGATGTCGTAGGAGGTGACGCCGTAGTGGACGTACCGGCCCTCCTCGCCCAGGCCCTCGGCGACATTCTTGACGAACGCCATCACGTCGTGGCGCGTCTCTTTCTCCAGCTCCGCCATGCGTCCCAGGTCGAACCTGGCGCCGGCGCGGATGGCGGCCGTCGTGCCCGCCGGGATCTTGCCGAACTGCTCCAGCCCGGCGCAGACTGCGATCTCCACGTCCAGCCACTTTTGCGTCTTGTTCTGCGGGCTCCAGAGCTCCCGCATCGCCTTCGTCGTATATCGCTCGATCAAGAATCCACCCTTTCAGGAGCTCCATCCCAGACTTCACAGATTACGCGGATCGAGGATTGAGCGTTGCGGCTGAGTGCGCGGGATGCCTGGGCAACAGTCCGTACCGCACGTTGCGCATCGTACGAAGTATATTCTATTCGACGCGGTCTGTGCTTTTGTGGCCTGCCGGACGCAAAAACACTCGTTGCCATCGTATCTAACGAGCATTCGGTTGACGCGGCGGGGCAGTTAGCCGTCGGGCTAAAGTTCGCGTTGGTATAATGAAGACATGAGAGTTTTCGCCTTCGGCACGCTGCGCGATTTTTGGCTCACCCATGCGGGAGCGGAGGAGTATCTGCGCGCGTGGTACCAGGACGCTGAGACCGCCAATTGGCACTCTCCGCGCGATATCAAGGACACCTATCCCCACGCGAGCATCATCGCGAACAATCGCGTCGTATTCAATGTAAAAGGTAACGAATTTCGCCTCGTTGTGAAGATACACTATAATACCGGCCGCGTCTTCGTTCGATTCGTAGGAACGCATCGAGAATACGATCAAATTGACGCGGAAACGATTTGAGGATGATCGACGTGAACATACGGCCCATCAATACGGAAGACGAATACAAAGCGGCCCTGGCGCAGATCGAACCCCTAATGGACGCAGAGCCGGGTTCCGAAGACGAGGCAAAGCTCGAATTGCTGAGCATTCTGATCATAGACTACGAGAAGCAGCACTTCGATATGCGCCCGCCTTCGTTGCCCGTTGCGATTGCGTATCACATCGAGAGCCGCGGTCTGACGCGTGAGGGCACTGTGGCGGCGCTTCGAGAGGCAGCTACGGACCAGGGGCCGCAACCGAAGGAAGGCGTTCGGCAGTCGAGCTCCCGCAGGTAGAATCGCGCTTACCCTGTGCCGAACAATCTGCGGCCGAGCTGCTCCAGCCCGGCGCAGACCGCGATCTCCACGTCCAGCCACTTCTGCGTCTTGTTCCGCGGACTCCACAGCTCGCGCATCGCCCTCGTCGTGTATCGCTCGATCAAGAATTCACCCTTTCGCGTGTTTTCCGGAGTACGCGGCCGTGAAGCGCACCCTTGGGCTGTTCGTTTTCCAGGGCGACGCGGCCGTTGACGAGGACGGCCCGGATGCCGGCGGCGTATTGGTGCGGCTCGTCGAAGGTGGCGCGGTCCGCAATCGTGGCCGGGTCGTAGATGGTGATGTCGGCGTGGGCGCCGGGGCGGAGCAGGCCCCGGTCCCGGAGGCCGAGGCGCGCCGCGGGCAGGCCCGTCATCTTGTGGACCGCTTCGGCCTCGCTCAGTACGCCCAGCTCACGGACGTAGTGGCCGAGCACGCGGGGGAACGTCCCGTAGGCGCGCGGATGGATCCGGTCGGCGCCGCCCGCGCCGCCCGGATGGGTGCCCACGCCGTCGGAGCCGATGGAGGTCCACGGATAGCGCATCACGCGCGCGATGTCCGGCGCGCCCATGGCGAAGTTTACCGCGCTGACATAGCCTTCTACACCGGCGAGCAGCTCCAGCACGTATTCGATCGGCGGGACGCCGGCCTCTCGCGCCAGCGCCGCGATCGTGCATCCCTGGATCTTCGGCCGGCCGCGGCAGACGCCGATCTGGATGTTATCCCAGAAGGAGCCGGCGGAGAGATCGTCCCAATCCGGATGCGTCTGCCGCATCTCCGCGGCGATCCGCGCACGGACCGAGGGGTCGGCGAGCTTCGCGGCGGTCTCTTCGACGGCGCCGGCCAGCGCCCAGCGCGGCAGCACCTGGATCGAGAGCGCGGTCATGAACGCGGCGTAAGGATACTGGTCCGTCTGAACGTCCATGCCGCGACCGCGCGCGGCGTCCGCCATGGCGAGAGTCGTCTCGACTTTACCCCAGTTCGTCTGGCCCTCCGCCTTGTGGTGCGAAAGCTGGAGCGGGACGCCCGCGGCCTCCGCCACGTCGATCGCCTCCTGTACGGCCTCGACGAGCGCGTCTCCCTCGCTCCGGAGGTGCGTTGCGTAGAAGCCGCCCGCCTCCTTCATCGCGCGGCACAGCTCGGTCAGCTCGGTCGTGTCGGCGTAGGCGGACGGCGGATATTCCAGGCCGGACGAGAGGCCCCAGCAGCCGGCGCGCATGGCGTCCGCGACCTCGGCCTGCATTGCATCCAGTTCCGCCGCAGTCGGCTCCCGGTCCTCGATGCCCATGATCCGCTTGCGGAGCGTGCCGTGGCCTGCGAGCGGGACGATGTTCGTTGCCGCGCCGGCCGCCTCCACTACGTCGAGGAATTCGGAGTAGCTGGACCAGCGGATCCGCGCGCCGTGCGGGGCCAGCCATCGCTTCTCGAACTCAAATACGGCGGATCCGTTCGCGTGCCCAAGCGCAAGGCCGCAGTTACCGACCACCTGCGTGGTGACGCCCATGGCGATCGCGCTCGCCTGGCCGGGATGATACGTGAGCGAGATGTCCGAGTGCGTGTGGATATCGATAAAGCCCGGTGCGACGCGCAGCCCGGTGGCGTCTATCTCGACCGTCGCGGTTGCGCCGTCCAGGTCGCCGATCTGGGCGATCCGGTCGCCTTGGATCGCGAGATCATGGCGGAGCGGGTCCTGCCCGCTGCCGTCTATGATGGACCCGTTTCGGATGATACAGTCGAACTGGTCAGCGATCACGTCAGTCCCCAGCGAGATCGGGCGTCCGCCATTTGGTCCGGCTCACGGGACCCTGGCAGGTGCTGGCTGCCTAGTTGTTGCCGCACCGGCGACTGGGCGGTGTGCCGTACATATTTTGCAGTTGCATTTCTGACGTTTTGGCTGACCAGAATTGGTGATCTTCACGTACTGTTCAAACCGCGATACGATCTGCTCGAACGCCTGTTCATCGATTGTGGCTTTGGTCCTTGCCGGGTCGAAGTGAATCTTGTCGACGCATTCTGCGAACAAGCGCGCAAACTGACAGCCCGAAAGTGCCATAGCCACATCTCGTACAAGACTGCGACGATCGCTGTCGCTCAGGTGAACATACGCATCAGTTTTCTGGTAATTCTTTCGGGTCTGCTGATATTGCGCTCTCTTGCCTGCGCGCTGCAACCGCAGTAGTTCACTATTTCGATAGCGGTTGACTTCATACCGGCGCTGTGGCCAATCGAGGGAGTCGAAATCCGGCACTTTTGACTGATCCTGATAGTGCCTCATTATCCACGCGATGCGGAGTTCGTGCTCGACAAGGTCGTAGCGGCGATTAATGGTTTCGATCGCGAGATCGCATTGCTTCCACTCATCTACCGGAATGGAAAGCCCCGCGAGGATATAATGGGAAGTATTCCCTGGCACCTCCGGAGTTCCGGACTCGTCAACGTAGCAAAGATACATAGCTCGCTCTTCTTGGTAGTCGACAGACAAAAAAATGCGACTGAGGTTTAGGGCTCGAGAGCCCTACTTAGAGACGCTTAGCGACTCATCCCAGACGCGATTCTATTGTACCAAGAACCCAGCACTTTGTCAATACGTGCCCTCACATTTACTTCGCCACATCGGTTACCGGCCGCACCTCGAACTCGCCGGCGCCCTTGAGCTGGCCGCTGATCTTCGACGCAGGCCCGACGAGGATCGTCGAGAGGCCGTTCGGCTCGAAGTAGCGCTTCGCGATACGGTTCACGTCTGGAAGGGCGACGGCGCGGAGCCGGGGCAGGTAGGTCTCGACGTAGTTGTCCGGCAAGCCGTAGAAGGCCATCGACGAAAGCTCGCCGGCCAGCGCTTCCGGCGTCTGAAGTTGGATCGCGAACTGCCCGGCGAGATACCCCTGCGCCTTGTGGTACTCCGCCTCCGTCACGCCTTGCTGAGCGGTCCTGGCCATAACGCCGCGCGTCGCGTCCAGCAGCGCGCGGGTCGTCTCGATCTTCGTAAAGCTATCGACGGTGAACAGGCCGCCCGCCTTCAGCGCCGAGAACGAGCTGCCAATGCCGTATGTCAGCGACCGGTTGACGCGCACTTCGTCCACCAGCCGGGATGTGAATCCGCCTCCCAGGATCGTGTCTGCCAGCTCCGACGGAAAGTAGTCCGGGCTGTTCCGCGCGAACGCGGTCCGGGCCAGCCGGACCTGCGTCTGCGTCGCGTCCGGCTTGTCGACGAGTATGCGGCGCACCGGGACGGGCGGGACCGGCGGCGTGGGCGGCGGCGCAGCGCCGGCGGCCGTCCAGTCGCCGAACTTCGCCTGCAGCCTGGCCGTCATGTCGGCGCTCCTGAAATCGCCGACCGCGACGATCGTCATTCGGTCCGGCGAGATGCCGGCGTGGTACACCGCCAGGATGTCGTCGCGGTTGATCGCCTGCGTCGTCGCCTGCGTCGCCTCGCGGCCGTACGGGTGGCCGGCATACATTGCCTTGGTGAGAACATAACCGGCTACCCGGCCTGGATCGTCGCCGATGGTCTGAAGGGACGCAAGCTCCAGCGCGCGCTCACGCTCCAGCTCCGCCGCCGGGAACGTGGGGTGACGAAGGATTTCGGCTAGCAGGTCCAGGCCATCATCGGTATTCTTTACGAGCAGGTCCAGTCCGGCGGTGCAGCGCTCGTCGTCCGCGCCCGTATCCACCGATCCGCCCAGGTAGTCGATCGCTTCGGCGATCTGCGTTGCGCTGCGCGTCTCGGTGCCGCGCTTCAACAGGTCCACCATGAGCGCGGTCGCGCCGGTCTTGCCCTCCGGATCCAGCCGCTCGCCGCCCGTGAACACGATCCGCACCGTCACCGTCGGCGCGCGGTGATACTCCATGACGATCACCCGGATGCCATTCGCCAGCCGCGTGCGCGTCACAGGCGGCAGGTGGATTGTCTGGGCGGCAGCGTCGAGCTTGAGCATGACCAAGAGCATACCCGCGAGCAGCCACGGTCCTAACCCGCCGATACACTTCTTCTCGCGTGCACGGCACTGCCGCGCCGTGGGCGGGCACACGAGGGCGGAATGGCCGGGCCTAACCCCCCGACCCCCTTCCCGCAGGCGGGAAGGGGGAAAATGTGCAATCGCCCCTTTCTGGCCATACGGGACAGCCGTCTCGCCGGAGGGCACGAATGGCTCCCCCTTCCCTGTCGAGGAACGAGCGGTCAGCGAAGGGGGCCGGGAGGCTAGGAATGTCCCTCTCATTGCGGCTCCTTTTCCGGCACGAGCGTGACGACCGTACGATTCAGCGGATTGAAGATCTTGCGGGCGGCCTGCTGCACCTCCGCGGCGGTAACGCGGTCGTACTTCGGCAGGATCGTATAGATGTGCTTCCAATCGCCCCAGAACGCGTCGTTCTCCGCAAGAAGCCCTGCCCGGCCCTCGTTGGTCTTATAGCCGCTGATGACGCCGAACCGCAGGCCGTTCTTGGCCTTCTGCACCTCGCGCTCCGTGACGCCCTTCAATTTGATGTCGTCCAGCACGGCATAGATCGCCTGCTCGCAATCGGCCGCGGTGTGCGTGCCCTGCGCCTGCGCGGCGAACGTAAAGAGGCCCGGATCGATACGCGACTCGTTGCTTGCGCTGACCGACGCGGCGATCTGCTTCTCGTAGACCAGGCTGTGGTACAGGCGAGAGCTTTCGCCGGTTGCGAGGATGGCGGACAGGACATCCAGCGCGGGATCGAGCGGATCCTTGAAGCTGATGCTCTTGTAGCCGATCCGCACCGCGGGCAGCTCTGCCGGCCTGTGGTACTCGATGCGCCGCTCGCCGAGCTGCGGCGGCTCCGCGTTCACCACGGGCGGCGGCGCGGGACCGCGCGGGATGTCGGAGAAGTACTGCGCCATCCTCTTGAACAGATCCGCGGTATGGAAGTCGCCGACGACCGCGACCACGGCGTTGTTCGGCGCGTAGAAGGTCTTGAAATAGGCCTTCGCGTCCGCGAGCCGGATCGCCTGGATGTCCTTCATGAAGCCGATCGTATCCCAGCGGTACGGATGCGCGACGAAGGCGCTGTTCCACAGGCGCTCCGTCATCGAGCCTTCCACCGAGTTGTCGAAGTTGACGCGCCGCTCCTCGCTCACGATTCCGCGCTCCTGCTCGATGTTCGCGCGGTCCAGCTTCAGCGCGCGCATCCTGTCCGCCTCCATGCGCAGAACGATGTCCAGCGTGCCGGAGGAGAACTCTTCGTTGTACTCGGTCGAATCGGAGGTGGTGAACGCGTTCGAGCTCCCGCCTCCGGCCTCGATCTCCTGGTCGAATACCTTCGGTTTGTACTTTGCCGACCCGTTGAACATCATGTGCTCGAACAGGTGAGAGAGGCCGGTGATGCCGGGGCGCTCATTGCGGGAGCCGACCTTGAACACCGTGTAGTAGGCCACGGTCGGCACCGTATGGTCCTCGAGAGCCAGGATCGTAAGGCCGTTCTTAAGCTGCAGGCGGCTGACGTCGAGCTTCTGCTGCGCCTGCGCGCCCAGCGCAGCCGTGGCTGCCAGCACCGTGAGCGCCGCCTGCGCCGCACGGCGACAGACAGGGCGTTGCCGCACCCGCGGCCGGCCGGCCGAAACCGCCGTGAGGCGTATGGTCGATTCTATAAGTCCTGCGTGTCCTATAGCTCCGATCTCACGGCGAGCCGAATGGCCGCCATCTGAACCAGACAGGACGCCAGAGTTCATAGTGGTTGATATCATAGGCTGTAGGTTCGAAGCGTGCGGTAAATCCGCACCGGAAGGAAACGGGCACTTGCAGCGCCTCGGCTCGCGCGCAACACGTTGCAGAGAGATCGCATGCGGGACGTATTTATGATACGCTCGGCACCGCACCGGAATCGTCCGGCGCGTGCTGCACGTGGCGACGGGCCAGCAGAGCCACGATGCAGCCCGCAAGCGCCACGCATGACAGAGTCAGCAGGGCGTAGCGAATGCCGAGGACCTTATCGCCCGGGTGGCGCCAAAGTATCCAGCCGACGAGCTGACGTCCGCCGGGAATGGCGGAAAGATGATAGCTGATGCGCTGCGGCCGACCCTGGATCCAGCCGATAAGCGCGGGGCCGGCAAATCCTCCGAGGTTGCCCACCGAGTTGATGAACGCGATGCCGGCGGCGACGGCCGTGCCGCCCAGCAGCTCCGTCGGCAGCGACCAGAACGGGCCTAGCGGCGCCGAGATGCCGACGAGCACTATGGTTATCGCCAGCATTGCGGGCAGCGTTTCGGTTTGGAACGCGGAGAGTGCAAGCCCGAACGACGTGACAAGCAGCGGCCCGGCCACGTGCAGCCTTCGCTCGTGGGTATGATCGGAGTGGCGGCCGTTCAGCACCATGAACGCCGCCGCCAGCGCGTAGGGGCCGGCGGTCAGGAGCCCGACCACGAAGGGGCTCGTGACACCGGTCTGCTTGATCAGCGTCGGCAGCCAGAAGACGACGCCGTAGCTCGACATGTTGATGGTGAAATAGATCAGACAGAGAAGCCAGATGCCGGGCATTGAGAATGCGGCGCGGATGTTTCCGTGTCCGCGCAGCGCCTTTCGGCGATCCTCTTCGGAGATGCGGCTCGCCGCCCACTCCTGCTCCTGCGGCGTAAGCCATGCCGCGCGGCGCGGTCCGTCCGGCAGGTACGCCAGGACCACGAACGCCAGGATCATCGCGGGGATGCCCTCGAGCAGGAACATCCACTGCCAGTTCGCCAGACCCGGAAGATGGAGCGAGAGCAGGCCGCCGGAGATCGGCCCACCGAACGCATTCGCAAGGGCCGTGGCCGTCATAAACACGGCAATAATGTGCGCGCGCTCGCGGGCCGTGAACCAGTAGGTGAGATAGAGGATGATGCCGGGAAAGAATCCCGCCTCGGCGATGCCCAACAGGAACCGCAGCGTGTAGAAGAGCGCGGCGCTGTTGCAGAACATCATCGCGGAGGCGATGATGCCCCAGGTGATCATAATCCGCGCGATCCACCAGCGCGCGCCGACCTTCTGCAGGAGCAGGTTGCTCGGTACCTCGAACAGGAAGTAGCCGATGAAGAAGATGCCGCTTCCGAGCCCGAAAACGTCCTTCCGCGGATCGGCGAACCATGCGAGATGAGACATCTCCAGCTTGGCGAAGCCGACGTTCGCGCGGTCGAGGTAGGCGACAATGTAGAGAAGGAATAGGAACGGGATCAGGCGTTTCGAGATCTTGGTGACAACGGCCTTATCGGGAAGTGTCTGGGCAGGCGTCTCGGAGGGGACATCCATAGTCTTGGGTGAGGTTCCTTTCGGCGGCCGGCCGCTGTCCTGCCGCGCGGAGCTGCCCTCATTATAGAGAAGAAACGATCGCCCGTCAAGACAGCGCGGGTCCAGCGGCATCCCGTCCGTCCGCGAGCGGCGCGACCAGGCGGCGGCGCCTGCGCGAGAGCGGGCCGCTGTCGCTGCCGCGTCCGCAATCGCCGCGGAGCGTAGCGCTGTCCGCCCGGCGGGTTGCGAATTCGCCGTCCGTAGGGTATCCTTCTATCCAACAGGCAGCCCGGCCACAGCGGCGCCGCGATCCACTCGCGGCGCCGGCTGTGGTCGCTTACTATCCGGCCCCTGTCGGCACGGTCCCGCCATTCGCCCGTGACGCGGGATATCCTTATTCTGTCCTCTTCGCGTCTTCGCGCGTTCGCGTGAGAGAGCTTTTAAAGTTCTGAGCAAGGAGCAAGTGTGACCCGGCTATCGAATCGATTTGCGGAGCTGCGCGCGCGTGGCGAGAAGGCGCTGATCTGCTTCGTTACCGCGGGCGATCCCTCGGCGGACCGCACGGTGGACGTTGTCGACGCGCTGGCCCGCGCCGGCGTCGATGCCGTCGAGATCGGCATCCCGTTCAGCGATCCGCTCGCCGACGGCCCCAGCATTCAGGCCAGCTCCCAGCGCGCGCTCGACGCCGGCATGACGACCGCGAAGGCGCTGGATGTGGTGCGCCGAATCCGTGCCTCCAACCCGGACCTGCCGCTGATCCTGATGACCTACTACAACCCGATCCGCCACTACGGCCTCGATCGGTACGCCCGCGACGCGAAGGCCGCGGGAGTCGACGCGCACATCGTCACGGACCTGACGCCGGAAGAATCCGCCGACTGGAAATCCTTCTCGACCGCAAACGGCCTCGACACCATATTCCTTTTGGCGCCCACGAGCACGCCGGCGCGCATCGAGGTAGTGGCGCGCCTATCGACCGGCTTCGTCTACTGCGTCTCGCGCACCGGCGTCACAGGCGCCCGCGAGGACGTGCCGGCCGAGCTGACGCAGGTGGTCGCCAATATCCGCGGCGCGACGGCCGAGCCGGTCTGCGTGGGCTTCGGCATCTCGACTCCGGAGCATGTCAGGCGGATCTGCGCCTTCGCCGACGGCGCCGTCGTGGGCAGCGCGCTGGTCGATCTGATCCACGCCAACCGCAATTCGCCCGACCTGGCCGCAAGGGTCGCGGAGTACGCCGCGGCGCTGAAGGCCGGCACGCATCCCCTCAATTAGGGAGATAAGCATGGCGCTTCAACGAGTGACGCACGAGGCCGAGACGCGGTCCGGCCACCTGAGTGAGACGGTGCGCATGGACCAGTGGCTGCGGCTTCTGGTGGTCTTGGCGGCATGCCTGCTCATCCTGCTGGCCGTTGCAGTTGCAGTGCGCCTGCTTGCGTTCATCGGCCACACGCTGCTGATCTTCTCGCTCGGCGGCCTGATGGCCTACGCACTTGAGCCGCTGGTCCAGCGCGCGCGGGCGCGGAAGGGGAGGCCGGCGCTGTCGCGCGGAGCAGGCGTCGGAATTGTTTACGGCGCCATACTCCTGATTGGGGCGGCCGCGGTCGCGCTGCTCAGCGGGATCGCGGTCCGGCAGGTCGCCGGGCTCGTGCGAGATCACGCAAAGCTGGAAGCCGATGGCCGGCGCCACCTCGCAAAGGCCGATCTGTGGCTTCAGGAGCGCAATATGCACCTGAAGCTGGAGGAGACGCTGGCCCACCCGCCGCCCAACGTAAGGTCTTGGGGCGAGGCGGCAGCCCACACCACGCTGCACGTGGTAGGCGAGGCCGGCAAGATGGCGGTCGAGAGTATCATCGTCGTGCTCATCTCGGTCTACTTCCTGATCTATTGCACCGAGATGCGAGAGGGATTCAACCGCGCGCTGCCTGTACGGCTGCAGCCCTACGCGGAGCAGTGGGAGAACGACGTGAGCCGGATCGTCGGCGGCTTCGTGCGGGGACAGCTCATGCTCGCGCTGGTCATGGGCACGGCCGCCGCCATTGGCTGCGCGCTCCTCGGCGTCCGGTTCTGGCTGCTGATCGGCATCTTCGTGGTGATCGCCTCGCTCATTCCAGTACTCGGTCCCTATATCGGCGCCGCGCCCGCCGTCATCTCCGCCGCACTCTCGCCGCCGCACGTACTGCACCCTGTCGGCAAGGTGATCGTGGTCATCCTTCTCTTCTTCGTCATCAGCGAGGCCGGCTCGAAGATCCTCTACCCGCGGCTCGTCGGCAAAGCGCTCGGCCTGCACGAGGTGCTCGTCCTGTTCGTCCTCTTTGCCGGCCTGGAGATCGGCGGGCTGGTCGGCGTCCTCTTCGCCGCCCCGCTCACCGCCCTCATCGCCACCACCGTCGTCCAGCTCCACCGCCTCTGGATCGGCGCGCCGCCGGTGTCGGTCGCGGATTTGGCGCGCGGGCAAGGACCGATTATTACGAAACCTTCACCGTGAGCGTCTGGCCCGCGACGATCGTGACCGGCGACGCGAACTGCAACACGACCTCCGCGCCTGACGCGCTGGTCTTGGTAGTCACGGCCTGCGCGCCGAGCGCCACTTTGACCTGTCCCGCGCCCCCGGTGGCGGCCAGCTTCAGCGACGCGATCTCCAGGCGGCCCTCTACCACGGTCAGCTCGTTGCGCTGCGCCCCGCCCTTGCGGCTCTGCACCACGCTGCCCCAGGCCTCCGGCCCCGTGAACATCGCCTTGAAGGCTGCGGGCGTGGTGCGCGGCTTGAGCTCCAGCTCGCGCCTCTCGCCATCGTAGCGCCAGCCGCTGGCCGCGAGAAGGAGCGACCAGGAGGAGCCCGCGCGCGCGTAGTGGCCGCCGCACTCGATCTCGTTCCAGGGGTTGCGCGGGATCGGCGCGCGCGGGACGCCGTCGTATCGGTCGCGGACGCCCTTGACGATCGCGAATCCCTCCTCGATCATTCCCTCGTAGAGCATGTGCGCCGCCACCTGGTACTCGACGCCGGTCCAGACCTCGTCGGAATAGAGCATCACGTTTGGCGGCCGGCCGCCTTTCGGCCAGGTGCAGATGATCAGGCCCTTGTCGCTGGCGCCGGCGAAGGCGCGCGGGCTGTGCCGCCAGCCGGTCAGGTCCGGCATCCAGTTGTACTTGAAGACAGCGGCGAGCGCCGCCTTGACCTTATCCTCCGGCAGCAGGTAGCCGAGGCCGAGCTGGTGCGCCCACCACTGTCCGATGAGCTGGTCCGCCATGCAGCCGGGGCCGACCTCGCCGCCCCGCTTCTCGTACCCGGGCAGATCCTGCCGGAAATACTCGCCGTTCCAGCAGCGGTCCACCAGGTTCTTCCGCCCGAGCTCGTAGACGGACCGGAAGCGTGCCGCGGAGTCGCGGTCGCCGGCGCGCTTCGCCCACTCTTCGCCGGCCCGCAGCGCCGCCAGGTAGTAGGTCCCGATGAAGCTGGTGACGCCGTGGAGCGCCTCATCGTAGGTGTTCCACTGATCGTCCTCGATCAGGCCATTCGGCGTGCCGTTGCTGGTGGCGGCGTCGCGGTCGATCATGTACTGGACAGCATGGCGGACGTTCGGCCAGTACTCCTTGAAGAAGGCGTCGCCCTCCGTATTCAGCGCCTCGCGATAAGCCTTCAGGATACAGCTGCAGTGGCCGTCCGTGAAGGGGCGCTCACCGGTCGGGCGCGGCGGCGACGGGACCTCGGTGCGGTTGTGGACGCCGCCGTCCGGCCCCTGCTGGTGCTTGAAGTCGATGCGGCGCATGTCCCGCTCGATCGCCGGGAAGACGCGTGCTGCGTTCTGCACGTAGCCCCAAACGTGGGTGCAGGTCGGGTCGCAGCAGCCGTTAGAGCCCTCCCAGCCGTAGAAGTCGCCATTCCCAATGCGGAACACGACGCCGATGTGCCGCAGCGTCGCGACCTGCGAGGTGATCGCGTCCAGCATCCAGTGGGGGAGCGAGCTGTCGTAGAAGACCGACCGGAACCGCTCCGTCCGGCTCCGCAGCGCCGCGAAGCGCATTATCGCTCGGCGCGCGATCAGACCGGCATTGTCCTGGTCGCCTCTCGGCGCGTAGTGACAGCCCATGTTCTCGCCGCGGCTGCTGTACTTGTTGGGATAGCGCCACGCGACGACGAATGGCGTCTCGACGGTCTTGCCGGGCGCCACGGTGATCTCGGTCCCGACCGCGCCGCAGCAGGTTCTGCCCATGGCCGTCGGGTGGGAGATCAACATCGGGTCCGCTTCGGTCGCCGGCTTGAGTCCGGCCCCGGCGAACTTGCTCCACGCCGCCGTCCAGTCGGTGAACGCGAGGTCGAATCCTTGCGACCCTCCCTTCACGCCGATCGCGACCGAGCCCATGCCCGGCGCTCCGGCAGGCACGCCCTCGCCGCCTTTGATCTGCGCGCCCACGGTGGAGGCGAGCGCCCGATAGGCCGCGGCCCGAGCGCCGACCAGCTCGATATGATCAGGATCGAGGATCGGACCTGCGTCCAGGATCACGCGCCCGGCGCCGAGGCTCCCGGCCACTGCCGCGCGGCCGGACTTCGACCGCTGCTCGGCTGCTCCCGTACGTGGCGCCAGGCCCTGGAACGTGACGTGCTCCGGCGCGCCGGCAGCCGCCGGAACCGGACGGACGGCGGCGAAGCGAGCCGGCAGGATCTCGTCCAGCAGCTCCAGCGTCTCGACGCTTCCGGGCAGGTCGCCGAACTCGATCTGATCCACGTTGATGTGGCCCCAGCCGCCGGTCGCGTTGTCCACGATCTCGATGTGCGCCTGCCTGCCCTGCAGGTCGCGCACGTCCCAGAAGGCCGGGAGAAGCCGCTCGTCGTTGCGCCCGGAGGCGGCGCGCACCGTTCGGCCGTCGACCACGAGCCGGATCTGCGTATTTCGCGAGGAGCCGCCGCCGACGAGGAACTTGATGAACCGCCGCTCGATCGCAAACGGCTGGCTGACCATCTTTCCGGTCGTG
>DATGJU010000101.1:0-14115 GCA_035295045.1 Chthonomonadaceae bacterium | reverse complement strand
CTTGCGGCCGCGAACGAAGCCAGGCGGGAAGTGCGGGCGCAGCGTGCGAATCGGGTGAGGGGCATGGAGTATCCTTGCTACAGGCGGGACGTGATCCTCGCATTTTCACGGTTATTATACCGCCCCGGCCCGCGCGATCCGCGCATTTTCGGCCAGCCGTGCCGTGCCTGAGACGCGGTACTGTATAATCATACAGGCGCCGGCGGCCGGATAAGAGGGCTGCGCGCAGGGCACAGGCATCCTGGTGCGGCGACCAGGCCGCCAGGACCAACGAACGGCCGGAGGTTCTCAGATGACGACGCCCGTGCTTGGGACGGAGATAGCAGGTATTCCGCGATTTGCCACCGGCAAGGTCCGCGACGTCTACGATCTCGGCGAGACGCTGCTCATCGTCGCCACGGACCGTATCTCCGCGTTCGACGTTGTTATGCCGAACGGGATTCCGGACAAGGGCCGCGTACTGACGCAGCTTTCGCGCCACTGGTTCCGGCGGCTTCGCTCGCTCGTGCCGACCCACTACGTGACGTGCGACACCGAGTACATCGTGGACCGAATCGCCGAGCTCGGCGCCGCGATCGACGGCGATACGCGCGCGATGCTTGCCGGCCGCGCTATGCTCGGAATCAAAGCGGAGGCGCTGCCGGTGGAGTGCGTCGTTCGCGGCTATCTGGCCGGGTCGCTCTGGAAGGAGTACGTTGAGGCCGGCGGCCCGGCCCGCTCGGTCACGCTGCACGGCATCGCGCTGACGGCGGGCCTGCGGGAGTCGGAGCGGCTGCCGCAGCCGATATTCACGCCCGCGACCAAAGCGGAGACCGGGCACGACGAGAATATCAGTGTCGCAGTCGCGGGCAACATCGTCGGGGAGCGCGCGATCGCCGACCTGCGGGAGACGAGCCTGCGGCTGTACAGCCACGCGGCGGACTTGGCGCGGCGCAACGGCATGATCATCGCCGATACGAAGTTCGAATTCGGCCTGCACCGCGGCGTGATCACGCTGATCGACGAGGCGCTCACTCCCGATTCATCGCGGTTCTGGGACGCTGCGATCTATGAGCCGGGCCGCAGCCAGCCCTCCTACGACAAGCAGTTCGTGCGGGACTGGCTCCTGGCCTCCGGCTGGAGGAAGGAGCCGCCGGCCCCGGAGCTTCCGCCGGACGTGGTGAGCCACACATCCGGCAGCTACCGCGAAGCCTATCGGCGGATCGTGGGCCACGCGCTCGCGTAGCGGCGCCGGCCTGACGCATCCGATGCTGTGGCAGAAGCCATCCGGCCCGTCCGACAGAACTCGGGCGCGCATCGGGCCGGCCCTCGGGCGATCGATCGGTAACCGATAATGCTAGATTCTCAAACTGCGGCGGGCCTGTTTCCGGACGACGAGCCAATGGATTCGGCGGCAGATCCCGCGTCGAACGCGCCGCTGGCCGCGCGAATGCGCCCGCGCACGCTGGACGAGTTCCTCGGCCAGGAGGGCGTCATGGGTCCGGGCACGCTCCTGCGCCGCGCCATCGAAGCCGACAATCTCTCTTCCGCCATCTTCTGGGGCCCGCCCGGCTGCGGCAAGTCCACCCTGGCGCAGATCGTCGCGCGCACCACGCGCGCGCACTTCGAAAACTACAGCGCGGTCACGAGCGGCGTTGCCGACGTCCGCAAGGTCATCGCGGCAGCGCGCGAGCGATGGCGCACGCGACGCCAGCGCACCATCCTCTTTGTCGACGAAATCCACCGGTGGAACAAGGCCCAGCAGGACGCGCTGCTGCCTCACGTAGAGGACGGCACGATCGTGCTCATCGGCGCCACGACCGAGAATCCCTACTTCGAAGTGAACGCTCCCCTGCTCTCCCGCTCGCGACTCTTTCGGCTGGAGCGGCTCTCGGACGACTCGATCCGGCTGCTCCTGGAGCGCGCCATCACGGACAAGGAGCGCGGTCTCGGCGAGCTGAACGTGACAGCGGATGCCGACGCGCTGCAGCATCTGACGCTGGTCGCGGGGGGCGATGCTCGCAGTGCGCTCAGCGCGCTTGAATCGGCCGCCCTCGCCGCGCCCGTGGACGCAGGCGGCGCGCGCAGGATCACGCTGGCCCTCGCCGAGGAGGGCGTCCAGGCGCGCGTCCTGGCCTACGACAAGGACGGCGACGAGCACTACGACACGATCTCCGCCTTCATCAAGTCGATTCGCGGCTCCGACCCCGATGCGGCTCTGTACTGGCTGGCGAAGATGCTCGCCGCCGGCGAGGACGTCAAGTTCATAGCGAGGCGGCTGATCATCCTGGCGAGCGAAGACGTCGGTAACGCGGACCCCATGGCGCTCGTGCTCGCGAACGCCGCCGCGCAGGCGGTGATGTTCGTCGGGCTGCCCGAAGCGCAGCTCACGCTGTCGCAGGCCGTGTGTTACCTTGCGACGGCGCCGAAGAGCAACGCCGCAACGATCGCAATCGGCCGCGCGACGGAAGAGATACGCGCTCACGGAGCAAAGCGCGTTCCCATTCACCTGCGCGATTCCCATTACGCCGGCGGCAAGCGCATGGGGCACGGCGCTGCGTACCTCTATCCGCACGACTTTCCGGGCCACTACGTGGCGCAGTCCTATCTGCCGCCGGCCGTTCTCGGGCTTCCCTTCTATGAGCCGTCGGACCAAGGCCAGGAGGTCAAGATCGCCCGGCGCATGGCCGAGCGGACCGAACCAAACCCGGAGCCGCGCACATCGTAAACTACGATCCGTCCCGTTCACGTGGGGCATACTGCCCCGCTTTGTTGGCGGCTCGACGTGCCGGCGCGCCTCTCGCAGACGCAGGAACGGCCAGACCACCCGGCGAATGATTGGGCGAATGACCGAAAGTGAGTGACAGGGATCGACTATCGGCGCGGCATCTATCGCGGGAGCAAGAACATGGGCGATTGGGCGGATGTTGGGGACAGAGGGTCTAAGCTGCATGCCTTCCGGACGGCAGTCCGGAGGGAGTTCGGCCATAATCTGGAGAAGGCGACGCCAGCCAACGTCCGCGACTTCCTCGATCGAAATCAGGAGCAGCTCCTCACCGGGGCCGCTACTGAGAGGTTCGTGCTGAACGAGCCGAAGACCACCTACGAAGAGATACTCAAGGACTTTTTCGTCAAAGTCCTGGAGCGGCCGAGCGACGAGGCCCTCATACTGCTCTGGACGCTCGCGTTCGAAATGTCCTTCTTCAATATCGAGCAGCACGCCGCGGAGCGCCTGCAATCGCTGTTCGGCGAGATGAGCGACGGGCGAGAGCGCGAGTGAGCGGTTCGCATTGAGCCGTGAACGCGCGCCGGACCGGCTCGGCCCCTACCTCCTGCGCGAGACGCTCGGCAGCGGGCCCTCCGGCGTCGTCTATCGCGCCGCGGACAGCGCGACCGGCCGCGAGATCGCGCTCAAGGTGGTCCCGCTCGCTCCGGCCGCCGGGGAGGACAGCCTCCTCCGCGACCTCCAGGCGACCAACGCCATCCAGACCGGCGCGGCGCTGCGGCACCCCGGCATCGTACGCGTCCATCGAGTCGACGTGCTTTCGTCGGAGACCGCGACCGAAATGGAGTACGTGCGGGGCATAAGCCTGCGCGACATGCTCCGGATCGTCGGGCGGCTTCTGCCCGAACGCGCGGTCGCCATCGCCTGCCAGGTGCTGGATGCGCTGGCCTACGCCCACGCCCGGAACGCGGTTCACGGCGACCTCAAGCCGACCAACATCCTCATTCGACACGACGGCCTCGCCAAGACGGGCGACTTCGGGTTTCGCGCGGCGAGGCCGGATCCGGCGCGCGTCCGGGCCTCCGCGATCCACTGCTACGTCGCGCCGGAGCAGCTCGACGCCGAGTCCGCCGCCGACCGGCGCAGCGATCTCTGGTCCATCGGCGTCCTGCTGTACCAGATGCTTACCGGCCGCCTCCCCTTCCCGATCTCCGACCCGCATGACCTGCGCGCCTGTCAGCGTGCCATTCGGCTCGGGCCGGCCGCTCCCCTCCCCGAAGAGCTGGCGAGCGCGCACGGGCCGCTCGGCGGCGCCATTGCGCGCTCGCTCGCGCACGCGCCGGGCGACCGGTTCCAGAACGCCCGCGAGCTTCTCAACGCGCTGCTGGATACGGGCATGGTGGCCGGCCTCGCCGATGCCGATGAGGAGCCGTCCGAGCGGATGGAGGAGACGTGCAGGCGCATCGACGAGCGGCTGCGCGCGGAGGTGGATGCCGGCGAGGAGACCGCGCTGCCTGACCTGATGCGCGCCTTCTCGCGCTCAAACCCGGATTGGGAGGACAGCGCAATCCTGATGCACTATGCCGGCGTACTGGATACGGAGCCGCCGAAGGGGTCCGATGAGGCCCCGGAGCCGCACGCCATTGCGCTGACGCCGGAGGAGGTGGACCACCTCGAGGAGATCGAGACCCGCCTGAAATCTCTGCTCGCGCCGGCCGAATTGGCGGACGCGGGCGAGGCCACGGTCTCGCCGGATGATACGGAGCCGGCGACGATTGAGCGCGCCGTGGAGCGGACTCGCGCCGCGCAGGCCGCAGTGTCCGAGCCGCCGGCCGTGTCGGAGGGCAAATCGGCCGCCATGCAGCCGCACCCCGTCAATCCCCGGGATGGCGCGGAGCTGGTTCACGTGCCGGCCGGCCCGTTCCTGATGGGCTGCGACGGCTACTCCGAGGACAATGGCCCCGCCCGGTCCGTCTCGCTGCACGCCTACTACATCTACCGGCGGCCGGTAACGGTGGCGCAGTATCGGCGCTACTGCGAGGAGTCGGCCTACCCGATGCCGCACGCGTTCTGGCCCTGGGAGCCGGAGGACCCGATCGTCGGAATCACCTGGTACGAGGCCTGCTCCTATTGCGAATGGGCGGGAGTGCGGCTGCCGACCGAAGCCGAGTGGGAGAAGGCCGCGCGGGGCGACGACGGCCGTACCTACCCGTGGGGCGACCATTTCGACCAGCGCTCCAGCCACCGGTTGATGCCGAAAAACGCGGGCAAGACTGCGGCCTCCGGAGCGTACCTGTCGGGAGCGAGCCCATACCGGATGCTGGACGCTGTTGGCAACGTCCAGCAGTGGTGCGCGGACCTCTACGATGCGGCCTACTATAAGACGGCGCCGTCCGCCAATCCGCCCGGCCCCATCGCCGCTTCAATTCAGCGCGAGACGAAGGCGGGCTTGGTCCACCGGCTGTTCGGCCACGGCGCCGTACAGCCGGCCTCCGGGGACAACCGCGTGGTGCGCGGCAGCAGTTGGAAGGACCACCACGAGTCGTTCGCGTTTGTCTTCCGCCGCGAGAGCTTCGCGCCCAGCGCCCGCCTGCCCTGGCTCGGCTTCCGCTGCGCCTGCACGGAGCTGCCGGAGAGGTGAGCCGCGGAAACGCCGGGCGCGCCACGACGGCGCCGTTGAGCCATTTCGTCTCGTAGCAACAGTTACACTACGGTCCGGAGTCCCGCCGATCTATTGGCTCCGAGCGGGGTCCCCGTGGCTCCCCGTGCGACTCGCGCCGAGAAGGTCCGTGAAATCGGATCCGGAACCGATGCGAACTACCTTACCGGAGGACAGGTAGGCGTACCGCGCCCCCAGGGCAACGGGGTTAAGGTAGCAGACCATTCTCGGGCCGGACCTCCGCTGCTTTCCTCCGAAACCGCCGGTGTTCGGAATGCCCGGCGCTATTTCGGCGGGCGTCCACGTGACCTCCTCGTTCCTTTGGGAGCCAGGTACGTAGGTCGCCAGCATCCCAGTCGCAGCGGGAATGCCGGACAGGTCTTGGAGCCCCGCCGGGTATTGCCCGTGGCTATTGTAGTAGCTGTCTAGCGCACCGGCAATCGTACCGAAACTGACAATGCGCTGCCGATGGAACGATCTGACCGAAGAGATTGCGACAACCGATGCGACGCCAAGTCCGATTCCGACGTAGCACCAGCGCTTGCTGCGACCTTTCGCAAGCAGGATTCCGAACACGGCCAAGACAATGGGAATCCAGTCCTGGAGCTCCAGTAGCCTCCACACGACACCCGCCAATATATCGCTCGATTGGTCTAATCGGGAGATCCAATCTAGTCCGTCCATCGTGACGAGGTTCCAGTAGGTGAAGAGGAATATTCCTGTCGCGGAGACAACGGAGCAGTAGCCCCACCAATTCGGGTTTAATCCAGCCTTGGTCTGCACCTCGACCAGGTCCCGGCGGCTACCAGCGCTTTCTATCTCCGCGTCTGTAAACTCGATGTCCCTCTGTTGCAGCAGCGCCTTGGCAGCCTCGATTACGGACGGCTGCCAATCCGCTTGTCTCGCAAGAATGGCAAGGAGTTCGTGGTTGCTCTTGTCTGCGACTATGCGCTCTGCGTCCTCAGCATTCATGTCTTACAGTCCTTCCGGACCGCGAGCGGCGCGGACTGTTCACGCATCACTTCTTGGTTCGCTTCGGCCGCCTGCTGATCGACCTCCGAGCATCCTTCATCTTGCCGTACATCGTGCTCTGCAGATCGTAGATGACATAGTTGTGATGGTCGGAAGTCGTGAGGAGCAGTTTTCCGCCGCTAAGTCTGGACTTGATCACCTTAGAGGTCCTGCCGGCAAGCCATGTCATCGAGTTGACGGGCCCGGAGAACTCGGAGATTCTGCCTGAACTGTCGACGGTGATGGACGGAACATGGATCTGCGCCTGGGTAAGATGTCCGTCCGGCTTTCGATAGAGAACGACCACGGATATGCCGGAGCCATCCGTCGATTGTATCGAGAGCTGACTGCTCTGGCATTCGCCGATCGAACAGATCAGCAGCAACAACGCGATGGCGCACAAATGTCTCATGTTGTCGATCCTTTGCGTTAACAGGCTGGCAAGGCAACATCCAGCCAACCAGAAACGAGCGACCGCCCGCTCCGCCACTGACTGATGTCGATGCAGATCAGTTCGGGCAGCCCGGCGGCTGCGAAATCTTGCAGTTAAGCAGCGCTTCGCCGGACAGGCCGCCGCAGCCGAGGCATACGCGCGTCGTCGAAATCGATCCGCTGCCGCAGCCGAAGGAGCCCAGCAGGACAGCCAGGACGACGGCTGCGATGAGCCGGATTCTAACTTTCATGACTCTGCCCCCCGCGATCTGGAACGTAGAAAGTCGTGAACGCCTATGGTCATGGCGACAATAACGGTTAGATTGACGGACCGCTGGCCGCTTCTTGGCACGCATGATCCGCGGTATGGCGCGGCTAGCGCTTGTGGCTGCCGTCACATTGAGGGCTCGCAATCACCGATCACTTTTTAGGAGGGACCCCAGTACCCTCGATGAGGTCTGAGACCAGGCCGTCAACGGCACGCCCGGCGCCTTCCATAGCCTGTCGGCTCACGTTGATGGCTCGATCTGCAACGTTGCCCGATGATGTTCCGGTCGACCGGGCCTCCCACAGTATGGCGCCGTCCTGCGCGCGGATCAGCAGACAGTGGATGTGTACGCGCGTCCCCTTGACCTCCTCGATGCCATATATGAGCGGCACTGTCGTACGGTAAGTAAGGCCGAGGTCCTTCTCGTCGAGGTCGCTCACTTCGCAGAACAGCATGGCGTCCGCATGGAGCTTATTGTTTAGCTCCTTCAGCTTCGGGATGTCCGGTTTCGAGTCCACCCCAGCGTGAAACGCCGCAATTCCCTGACGGGAGCCAGGCAGTCCGTGCCAGCTAAACGCGAAGGCGGTAACGCTCTCTGGCGATTGCCTCATTGCGCTGCGGAGCGCCAGCAGCGTAACCTCGTCCTTTCCGCGATTTCGGACGGTCTCTGCCGGCGAATTCCACGTTCCGGTTGCTGTTGTAATACAGGTGTCGATCGATGTCCACGATCGTGCCTTTATTGCGAGTATCGCCGCTTCGACGGGCATAGTCGGTCGCTTCGCGGCTCGCATTTTCTGGTCAAGAATCTCGGCGAGGCGGTCTGCGACAGCAAATCGGGCGGCAACTCGCGTCGGATCGGGGACATCCTTGGTCTGATCGAAGCGTAGCTGCACGATGATTGGCAGCAGCGCAATCGTCTTGACTTCCCCGATCGCGGCCTGATCGCGGCTGATCTCGACGACCTTGTCGTCGGATGCCTTCGCGTAGACTGGCCCAAGCAGGCTAGCTAACGCGACCGTCCAGGAAAACACCATGCGTTTCATCTCTTGATCTCCTCCGGGTTGCCCGCCTACTTGCCGGACGCACCCGCGCCGTTCAGGTCGTTGATCAGGACTTCCGAGGTCCCTGCCGCGCACTCCATGGCCCTGCGATCTTGCGGTGAACCGAGGGACCTGGGGCGCGCGTGTTCAGACTTTGTGCCGGCTGCTCTCGCTTGCCAGAGAATCGTGCCGTCCTTGAGCGACACAAGCGTGAATTGCATGTTTACACGCGATCGGAAATGAAATGGAAGCCCGATGCTACCGTTTCCACTCTGATGCATGTCGAGGTCCGTCACGCGCACAAGCAACACCGCATCTGCGTCAAGCTTTGACGCAACCGCTCTCAGCTTCTCGACATTCAACGACGCGTTCGGATCCATCTTGAAGGAGGCAAGCCCCGTCATAGTGGCCGGCAGATTGTGCCATTTGTACTGAAATGGAGTAAGATCGTCCGGGCTCTTCTTGAGGTCAGCCTGCGACGTCAAGAGCGCCAACTCGTCCTTGGACTTGTTCCGAAGCATCTCCGCAGGGGAATCCCATGTCGTGTTCGCATGGGCCGAATAGAGCTCGGTTGGATCGATGTTGGACTCCTTTAGCGCCAAGGCGCCGGCTTCCGCGGGTATCACGACGAACTTCCCGCCCTTCATCTGCTGTTCGATCATTGCCGGCAAACCGGTTGCGATGGCAAGCCGCGAAGTCATCCGGTTGCCGTCCGGGAAGTGGCTGTCGTGCTCGAACGAGAGCTGCACAATCACGGGCAGGACCGCCACGGTCTTAACCTTGCTCAGTCCCTCCACGTCACGCTTAAGGACTTCCACCTGGTCGGCCGCATTTGCGCACGGGCCGAGAAGAACGAAGGTAAGCAAGAAGCAATTCACCCCGAGGACCGCTTTCATGGCAACGCCTCCAACGCCGCGGCGGGTCGGCGCGACCCGACAATGCAATCCGGCGCAATTTCGATAGGGTTTTCGAGCATGATGAACGACTCGATGCCGACAGGAGCGCACATTAGTGCCGTCGGCCTTTCGGCTTGGCCATTGGACTGCTAGGCCAAGCCGAATGACGGAACGGCGTCAGAACCGGACGCCCAGCGCGACCTCCGGGTTCACCGGTATGGTGTTTCCGCCAATTGGCGCGCAGATGCCGAACCGGCCGCACACGCTGCCCTTCGGGCGCGAAACGTAGTAGATGCCGGGCGCCACGTAGACACCATCCGCCGAGCCCACGCGGAGGTTGAACGCCAAACCGCTTGCGCGGCGATTCGGATAGTAGTACACTTCACCGAGCGGGCCGAACTTGAGTGTCGTCTGCTTGTCGCCGAACCCGTCGTCCTCGCGCGCCAGGGCGCCGCCAAGACCGGCCGCGATCGTAATGGCGCCCGTATTGCCGGGCCGGTAGTCGAGCTCCAGTGGACCCCCGATCCAGAGTGTCCAGCGTCGGGAATCCAGCCCGTCATCCGCCGGTGCGGCCGGCGCCTTATCGGGGCTTCGGCCGGCGCCGCGGCGACGTGCAGCCGAGCTGACCGCCACTCCCGCCACCGTCAGGCCATCCGCCGACTGCGCGGTGAGCCGCGCTGCCGGCGCCGGGCGGAATAGGCTGGCCGCCGCCGTCCTGGAGCCCTCGGGAGCAGCGCCGGCGGCTACCGCGGCGCAAAGGCCGGCGATAAGGCCCAGCGTCCTCATTGCCTCAATCCTGAAACGCATGTCCGCACCTCCTTTTTCGCACCTGGCTGAACTGTGGGATTCAGCTCTTGTTAAGCCCCGCACGGGTCGATCGTGTCGAAGTTCGAGACGCTCTCCGTATGCCCGTCAGGGAACTGGATGCTGCCGCTGCCGTCTGCGTTGATGTTCGCAGTGGTGGCGCCGGCCGAGTTGTTGAGAACGACTGTGCCGCTTCTGTCCGCGCTAACGTGGACCGTGCCGCCAGTGAAGCCCTTCACCTGGATGTTGGCGTCGAAGGCGCCTGTCGAGCCGTCGGCCACAATATTGGTGAGGGTCGAGCTGACGCACGAATCGGTCGCGGCCAGGCTTCCGGTGAGCGTAGTGCCGTTGAAGTCCACGCTCATGTTGATCGTAAGGCGATCCCCGGACTTGTTCGTTACGAAGTCGGCGGCGATGTGGCCGGAGCTCGCGCTCGAATCGTTGATAGTGATCGTCGCGTTCCCGCTCTCATCGATGAACCCGCCGTGCACGTCCAGCGCCTCGGTCTCCGTAACAGGGAAGGTCCCTGGAGACGATCTTAGAGCGATCTTGATCGTGCCGGCCGGCATCGTTCCCGCCGCATCGGTGAAAAACGAGACGGTGGCGGAGGTATCCGTCTGCGCCGTGACGGCGAAGTAGAGATCGGCGGATGGCAGGAAGGTAGTATCGACGGACTTCGATAGTCCGGCGCCTTGTCCGCGTGCGAAGGCTATGCCGAAAGCGATGGAAAGCGGCAGCCGCGGAGCGCCCGCGCTGCGGTCGGAGCTGGCCGACGGCCCGGTGACGAAAAACGAAGCCGTGCGGCGGGCGATGGCGCCGGCCGCCTTGCCGGCCGACGCAGGCGAAGGCGGCGCCGAAGAGCCTCCGCCGCCGCCGCAGCCCGCGGCAATCGCTGCGGCCAGCAGCATCGCAGCCGCTGCGGATAACCTGACTCTCATCTCACTCCTCCTTCGGCGCGATCGCGCGCGCCGCAAATGCCTGTAAGCTGCCGTGCCGCTCGCCACGGCCATTTCCAAGCATAGCCCCTTCTCGCGCGCCGGTCTACGGGCGATCATTTCCGAATCGTTACCATGTCGCCATCGATGGTGCACGCTGAGAAACCTCTGCAGGGAGCCGTGCCGCCAGGCGCGAAATCTCCATCGCGGAAGGGAGACGCTCATATGCCGGACGATCAACTGCCCTATCTGGAGATTCGCCTGTTGGGACCGGTCATGGTGCTGCAGGGAGGAGTGGCTATCGCGGGATTCGAGACGACTGCCGCGCAGGAGCTGCTGGCGCTGCTGGTCGCTGCCGACAAAGCGGCGATATCGTACGCGTACCTGGCTTCCGCTCTTTGCGGCGCCGAGCAGGATGGCATAGACGGCGCTTCTCCGTGTGCTGAGACCAACACGTCGGAAGAGGCGGCCGAAACGGCCCTCACGAATCGATTTCGGGTGCGGCTGACCCGGATACTGCACGGGCGCAGTAAAGCGGCGCCCTCAGCGCCGAGGCTGCACAAGCGCAGAATCGTACACGACGCGCGGAGCACGTTGAGAATTGATCTTGAGAACGGCGCGGCCGACATTCTGCAGATCGAGGAGGCCGCGAAATCACTGCGGGCTCTCGATATCCGTGCAGATACGATCCCAACAGGCCCCTCGCTTGGGGCCTTGGACGCCCGTCGGGCCGCAATCGAGGCGATGCGCAACGCGGTGAGACTCTATCGCGGGGACCTCTTGCCCCAATCGAGGGTACCGGAGATAGTAACGCTGCGGGATCGCGTCCGGGCTCAGTACCAGGACATACTGCGCGGTCTGGCATTTGATGCAATGACAAACGGCGACACGCTGGAGGCTGTCCGCCATCAGCGCGCGCTCGTCGCGACGGAACCGACCCACGAGGCCCTCATCGAGCAGCTCCTGGACCTATTGTCGGCGTCCGGCGATATCCGCGGTGCCGAAGACGCCTACGAAGCCTACTGGTCGCGGCTGCCGAGGCATCGTCGAAACGTGGGGCCGTCGCTTAGGAGCAAGATCGAGACGATCCGCGCGAACGCGGCGCAGCCGGCCTCGGCCTGGCTGCCGGCCGCTGCCGCGCGCGTTCCAAGCCCGCTGCCCGATCTGGTCGGACGCGATGCCGACGTAGCGCTATTGGCGGCCGCGCTTCTGAAGTCACGCATCGTAACGCTGATTGGCCCGCCGGGCGTGGGCAAGACGCTGCTCGCAATGTACGTGGCCTCGTGCCAGGCGCCCAAGTACAATCACCGCGTTCTGTTTCTGGACGTGGCGCTGTGTAGATCGGTCCGGGATCTGCAGGGCCGCCTGGCGGCCGCGCTCGGGATCGGCCGCGAGGTCGCGGCCCCGCAGGACGTCGCGCGAGTCGTGGGGTCCGACCACGCCCTGCTCATCCTGGACAACTGCGAGCACCTCGTCGCGGAAGCAGCCGCGCTTGTGATCGGCATGACCTCCTGCATGCCGAATCTGCGTGTGCTGACGACGAGCCATGCCGCTTGGCGTTCGCTCGACGTCCAGACGACGATCCACGTCCGGCCCCTGCCCGTGCCCACGAGGCGGACCCTGCGCATGAAGCCGGCGGCGCTCGCCCGTGAGCTCCCACGATTCGACGCAGTCAATCTCTATCTTTCCGAGGCCGTTAGTTGCGACCCATCGCTGCGGCTGACGGAAACGAATGCGGCGCCAATTGCGATGCTTGCCGAGTTCCTGGGCGGACTGCCCCTGGCCATCAAGCTGGCCGCCCGGCAGAGCCACCTCAAGACCCCGCACGAGATGCTGGCCCTTCTGCTGGCGCGCGAAAACGGCTGGCTCGTCGACCACCTCGCTGCGCCCGGCAGCCGCCACAGATCGCTGGACGCGGCGCTCGCCGTCGCCGTCGATCTGCTGTCGCCCGCCCTTCGCCGAGCTTTCGGGGCGCTCTCCGTGTTTCGGGGCGGTTTCACCCTGGAAGCGGCGGAAGCGGTCCTCGGCAAAACCGGCGCGAGCGACGCGCTCTCGGAACTGACGCACCGTTCGCTGGTTGAATCCTTCGATAGCGCCGCCGCAAAGCGATTCCGGATGCTCCCCGTAATTGAGCAGTATGCCGCTACGATCGTCGACGACGAGGCCAACTACGATTCGATCTGCTGGAGGCATGCGGACTACTGTACCAGGCACGCTCTTGGGGCCGACGCTATGTTCAGGGAAGGCCGCCAGGCGGATGCGGTCCGAACGATGCGCGAAGAGGCGGACAATGTTGAGGCGGCGCTAGGCTGGTGCGAGCGATCGCGTAAAGTCGTAAATGGTCTTGAGCTTGCAACGGCTCACTGGCGGTATTGGCAGCTAACCGGAACGTGCGATGCAGGGATCGAGCGCGTTCGCGCCCTGCTGCACGCGGCGCCCGCCGACATGGACGAATCGCTGCGCCTTACGGCCTTTGGCGTATGCGGAATCTTTGCGCAGGACCTCGGCCGCTATCCGGACGCAATTAAGTATTACGAGCGCGCGATCGAGCTTGCGGACAGGCTTGACCAAAGGCGAAAGAAGGCGAATATGTACGCCAACCTCGGAAATGCGCTCTCCATGGCTGGGGAATTCGCCAAGGCGGAGGCCTACCAGCACTCTGCTATGCACGTCTACGAGGAGCTGCAGGCGGATCGGGACATCGCCATCGTATGGGGCAATCTCGCGTCTAACTGCACGCGCGCGGATGAGCCGGCGCGCGCGATCGAGTACGGCGCGCTTGCGCTGGCCGCATTTCGCAGGCTGGGCGATGAAGTGGACGTCGCGATAGCACAGCAGAACATCGCCGAAGCACAGGTCACTGCCGGCGACTTCCGCGCGGCGATCAGCGCCATCGGCGAGGCGCTTGCGATCGCCGGAAGGTTGTCTCACGTTAGAGTCATTGCGGAGTGCAACGCGCTGCTGCTCATGATCGCCGTGCAGGTGGAGGCCTGGAGCACGGCCGCCAATCTCGCCGGGATGCAGGACGTGCTCCACGCGGACACGGCGCTCACGCATACCGCGCCAAGCGTGCCCTACTTCGCGGCGCTCCGCCAGCGGACAGAGGCGGCGCTTGGAACGTCCGTCTACCGCGTGGCGCTGGAACGCAGCGGCAACGGGGATATCGAGGAGTGTGTCGCCGCCATGCAGTCTGTCTGTGCGGGCCTCAAGGACACGATCCTCAGCGGGCAGGACCTGGGAAAACGGATCGCGCTGCCTCTCATCAGCCAGTGAGGCAGCGCGATTCGCGTCAGCTCGGACGGCAGCAGGCCGCCGCCCGTCTACTCGGCGACGTACCCTATGACGTCGTCGTCTGCGTTGAGGATG
>DATGJU010000100.1:0-15335 GCA_035295045.1 Chthonomonadaceae bacterium | reverse complement strand
CGGCTTTCCCCGCCGCTGCTCCTCCACGATTGCGTTGTGCTGGAGGAAGGTGGCGACGCTCTCGCGGTCTGCGGTCATGGGGCGCGGCTCCAGCTTGAGCTCGGCGGCGCGATAGATCGCATCCACCATCTTGCGCGTTGGCAGGACGCAGGCGTAACGCTCCGCGATCTGGCCGGCCGTCATCGGCGTGAGCGGGACGCGGACGAAATCCGCGTCCGAGCCGACGCTCAGATAGTCCGGCGCGGCCTCGAACACGATCGTGTGCGCCGCGCCCGACGGCCCCAGGCCCGTCACTGTGATCGGCCGAAATGCGCGCAGGAAGTCCGGCACGTTGCCGGCGTCGATCTCCCGTTCGATCTGTGCCTCGCGCTCCTCCAGCGGCAGCGCAGCCACGCGTGCCATCACCGCGGCTCCGCCTCCCGCGTCATGCGGCCGATCCGGCAGGCCCGGCAGCGATTCGCGCGTCAGGACCGGATCGGGCGGCGACGGCTGAATCCACTCGGTATAGGCGCGAGGGCCGCCGAGCGCGCCCCAAAGGCCGGCCTCCGGCGTTCCGGCCGTCAGCGCCATCAGCAGGCCGTTCATCTCGCCGACGAGCGCGGTGTGGAGTATCCTGTTGTCCGGATTCCGGTGGACGATGAACAGCGCGCGACCATTGTCCGCGGAGAAGCGGTCGAACGGGCCGTCTGCGTCTCGTTTGATCTCGAAGGGCTTGCCGAAGTCGTCCAGCATCCTGTGGGTCGCGCGGTAGGTGCCGCCCGTCGGTCCAACCACCGGCTTACCGTCCAGCGTGATGTTGCGATCGTCGTAACATAGGACGACGAGCCTGTGGACCGGCGAGCGCTGGAGCCAGGCGCTGAGCTTGTCGCCGTGGCCGTCCGCGGAAGCGTACGAATAGTTTGCGTCGAGAAGGGCGATCCGCGCGACCGAGTCCGGGATCGCCTCCGCAGAGTTGAGATAGCCCCAGACAAAGCTGCCGCCGCCGCTGTGCGCGGCAAGGGCGACCCGCGTGGACGGCCCAGGGAAGCGCGCGACGGCGGACTGGACGAACGCGGCGATGAGCGCCGGGCTGTCCGCGTGCTTCGCGCGCCACGCGGGCCAGCTCAGCCCCTCCGCCTCGACGCATGCCAACACGATGTTCTCGCGGCGGTCCAGGGCGCGCAGCGTTCGGATCTGCGCGGCGATGTGCTGGATGTCGAAGTGCCAGTCCGTGCGGCGCGTGGGAGCCGCACCGAGCGTCTGCTCCGCGGTGTTGCCGTTGGGCGTCGCGTAGAGAGTGAGGAGCGTCGGCCGCGCGGGGTCGAAGCCGGCGGGCAGGTTCCAGACGACGCGGACGCCATCCGGCGTCCGCTCTTCCAGGCGCAGCTCGCCGTACCATGGCGCCTGCTGGAAGCCACGCGGCGCCTGTCCGCCGGGGCGCGAGGCGCCTGCCACGGCCATCGAGACTAGAAGCAGACCTGCCACCGAGCCGGCGTGGACCAACATTTGTTCTCCCTACTAACATCTGCATTCTAAGAAAATATTTGCGAAACTTCCTGATACTTTGCCATGAATCCCCGTCTATCTCATTGGAGCCGCTATTTCGAGCGCGGCAACGGTCGATTCGGTGCACGAACGTGTGGCGGGGGAAGGAATTCTCTCAACAAATCTCGAATAACCGTCTGGGAGTTGCCGGCGCATCATTCCAAGCGTACCCATCTCAATCGTACCCTTCTGAATAGATCTTTCTGAACGTAACTTTCTGAACCTAACTTTCTGAACGTATCCTTCTTACCGTGACCGATAGAACTCGCCGCGATATTAGGATATTATGACGACTCACAAACGAATCGCAGTGCGGATTGTGCGCCTGGCAGTTGCTATAGCGAGTATCGTCGTTGCCGCGGGACAGGCGCTGCCACAGCCGGCCATGTCCGGAGTTCAGGTCGGCGGCTTGATATCCAGCTTCCGTCCATTCCACATTACCGGCGCCAACCGCGGCAGCAGTGTCTGCCCGATCTGCCAATATCCGACCAATCCCGCAGTTCAGGTGTGGATCAACGGCGATGATGAGCGAAACGTGGCAGCGATTGCCGGGCTGTTGGAACACTGCACCGTCGCGCACAGTCAAAGCAAATTCAAGGCATTCTTGGTCTACTGCAGTCTCGACGCCAAGCACGACCATGCGCTCCGTGCCAGCCTTGAGCAGGTCGCCCAGTCCAACCACCTTAAGAACGTCGCGGTGGTACTCGTGAGCTCCGACAACGTAAACGGATACCGCGATAACAATATAAACACGGATCCGGCGGTGCGAAACACGGTGTTCGTCTACAAGGCGGCCAGGGTCTCAGCCAAGTTCGTAAATCTCGTCGCCGATAGGCGCGGACTCGCCAACCTCAATGCGGCGATATATACGATTGTGCAGTGATGCGGGTTGGCGACAGGATGATTCGATTTCGCGACTTACGTGCAATCGGGAATATTCTCTGGCAATCAGGGAGGATTTCCTGTATAATCTGTAGAAGCTTTCTTGCACAATCGGTGGAAGCGAAGCAGAACAATCCTGCGTCCTGCAGCTGAAAGGAGGTAGTGGCGACCTTAGCAATCCTTTCGACGGGGGTTACGCTCTTACTCGTGAAAAGAGCAACCCGGGCAATTAGCCATTAGATATCATTATCGTAACACATGGCCATGACTCCGGGAGATAACGTTGTCACGACGACGGCTCGACAACGCAAGGAGATTCATTGATGAACATTCGACGTGGTTTCACCCTCATCGAACTGCTCGTCGTAATCGCGATCATCGCGATACTGGCGGCAATTCTCTTCCCGGTTTTTGCACAGGCTCGTGAAAAGGCGCGGCAGACGTCCTGCGAGAGCAACCTCAAGCAGATTGGCCTGGCATTCAAGATGTACATTCAGGACTATGATGAGAGGCTGCCGCATGCAGACCCCATCCTGGCAAACTCGGGCAATACCACCGGCCAGCTTGGCAGCCGAGGGCAGGACTTCGGATTCGACGGCTGGATATCCAACGCCCTCATCCCTTACACCAAGAACCAGGCCATCTACATTTGCCCGTCCCTTAACAATAACGGATTCCCCGACCCGTGGAGCAATGGCGGGCAGGCGAATCCGCCGAAGGACGGTTCGCAAAACTTCAGCTACGCGTTCAACTATATGTCGGACTATGGCGTGAAGGAGGGGTCGTTCACCCAGCCTGCATCGGCGATCCTCATGGCTGACAGTACGACCGCATGGTGGGACTGCCGCTACGAATCGAGCTGCGGGTGGCGGACACGCGATTGGGCGTGGCACGTCGCCAAGAGCTACAAGCAGACGGAATGGCACACGCTGAAGAACGACGTACTCTTCGAGGACGGCCACGTCAAGGCGCAGGGATGGGACCAGACGACCTGGGGCCAGCTTGCCAACCAGATCAGCGACTCCTGCGTTGATTCGAACAACAAGCTGCTCTGGAATCAGCCGGTCTCCTACATCACCCCGAACAACAACTGCGGCAACTACTTCTACTAAATCGCCGCGTGCTCCCCACGATCGGCCATTATGACGGCTGAAACGGTGACACGCAGAAGCAGGGACGAGCGGCCCCGTCAGCAATGACGGGGCCGCTTTTACGATGTGCTGTATGCAGAAATCGAATGCGAAAACACGTATGCTGTGGCTCGGGGTTGCGCTGCTTGCGGCGGCCCTCTGTGTGCGGCTGGTCTGGCAGAACCGGACCGGTCCGGCCCAGCCGATTACTGCCGCTCTCGGGATGGACGATTCGCGCGCGGAGCTGCCGCTCGCGCCGCCCGGAGTTCCTGCGGACAATGCCGCGGCGCTGAAGGCGGCAAGAGAGCGCCTGGACAGGGCCGCTGCAGATACTACGCTCCAGGGCAAAGAGCGGCTGGCAGCTGCCGCCCTCGGTATGGGGGACCTCTGGCGCGCCGAGGCCGCCGCGTGCTCCGCGCTAAAGATCGCGCCCAAGGACCGATCTGCCCGGCTCACTTTGGCGGCGAGCCTGCGGCAGCAGGATCGCTTCGACCCGGCTTCCATGATATATCGGCAGCTCATCGCGGAGGACCGCCACGATTCGGACGCCTACCTTGGCATGGCGGACACTATGTTCGCCGCAAATCGGCGGCCAGACGCCTTTGCGTGGCTGGCGCGCGCCGCGAGCGATGGCGCCCAGACCGCGCTGAGCCTCACCACGATCGCACACCGCTACCAGGATTGGAAGGACTATCCGAAAGCCGAGGAGACCGCCGGTCGGGCGTTGAAGGCTGCCCCTGACGATATCGACGCGCGGCTTGAACTGGCCTCGATTCAGGTTGAGAGCGGACGGCTGGACGATGCCCGCCACTCCCTGGACGCGATACTCACTCAAGACCCGAAGAATGGCCTGGCGTACCGGCTCTTAGGCGTTGTGCTCATGAACGCGACCTACTCCCGTCAGGACTTGAACGGCGCGCGCAGAGTCCTGGAGCGGGCCGTAGAGCTAAATCCTCGAGATCCTAACATCTACAGCGCGGCCGCCGTGGTCTATCGGGAGCAGCGCCTTTACAGGCTGGCGGCACAGGCCTATGATGCGCTGCTCCAGCTCGATCCCACCAGCCTCGAGGGCCGGTACGGGCTCGGGCAGGTATACGGCCTGCTGAGCAAGCCCGAGCTTAGCCGTAGGCAGCTCGCGCTGTATGAGCAGCTCGACGAACGGCAGCGGCGCGTGACCCGGCTTTCGGAAGACGCGCTGCACAACCCGCGGCAGGCCGGAAAGCACGCGGCGCTTGCGCGCTACCTGGAGAGCAGCGGCGACTACGCCCGCGCCTTACCGCAATATCAGACCGCGGCCGGCCTCGATCCGAACGATCGTGGAATACAGCGGGACTTAACCCGATTCTACGCTCGCCTCGGGTGGGGCAAGCCCGTACACGAAAGCCAATGAGCAATTCTATCCGCACATCGTTGTGCCCACTCCGCCGACTCGTAGTCCTCATTCTCGCCAGCTTCATCGGCGCGCTGAGCGCTGGATGCCCTCAACGGGCTACGCCTCCAGGCGTTTCCGCCCCCGCCGTGAGATCGCCGTACCAGTTCGTGGATGTGACCGCCAAGGCGGGAATTACCTGGCAGCGCACGGACGGAGCATATGGCGGCAAGCTCTTTCCCGAAGCGGCCGGTGGCGGCGGCGCCTTCATCGACTATGACAATGACGGGTACGAAGACATCATACTCGTCAATGGCGACTGGTGGCCCGGTCATCCCCTGACAGGACCGCGGCCAACCCTTGCGCTCTATCACAACAACGGCAACGGCACTTTCAGCGACGTCACCGCGCAATTGGGCTTGAACGTGTCGCTGCAGGGCATGGGCGTCGCGGTCGGCGACTACGATAACGACGGGTTCGACGATGTCCTCATTACCGGCGTCGGCGGAAACATTCTCTTCCATAACGAGGGAGGCAAGCGCTTCGTCGACGTCACCAAATCCGCCGGTGTTGGTGGGTCGGGCTGGAGCACCAGCGCGGCATGGCTGGACTACGATAACGACGGCAGACTCGACCTGTTCGTCTGCCACTACTGCAAGTGGTCGATCAAGACAGACCTCTATTGCGGAGGCCAGACGAAGATCTACTGCACTCCAGAAGCGTATGCTGGCGAGACGTGCCGCCTCTATCATAACGAGGGGCATGGCCGCTTCAAGGATGTGACGAATCAGGCCGGTATCCGGATCGGCCGTGGCAAGGCGCTCGGGGTCTGCACAGTGGACTTCGACCACGATGGCAAAACAGACATCATCGTGGCGAACGACGGGGAGCCGAACGTCGCGTATCGGAATATGGGAGGCGGAAAGTTCAAGGACGTGTCGGTCGAATCCGGGCTGGCACTCGGCGAGGACGGCAAGCCCCGAAACGGCATGGGAATCGACGCGGCCGACTATAAGAATGACGGCACCCTAGGAGTGCTGATCGGCAACTTTGCGTACCAGGGCGCGGGATTGCACCACGAGAAAGGCGCCGGATTGTTTTATGACGAGGCGCATATGGCCGGAATACAGCAGCCGAGCATGCCATACGTCACGTTTGGCGTACTTTTCGCCGACATGGACAACGATGGCTGGAAGGACGCTATCATCTGCAACGGCCACACCGACGACATGACCGAGCGGAGCCTGCCGTTGCAGCACGTGCTGCAGCCAACCCAGCTCTTTGCAAATCAGCATAACGGAACGTTTGTGGAAGTGACTAAGCAGGCCGGCCCGGGGCTCAGCCTCCAGTTGGTCGGCCGCGGTATGGCATGTGGAGACTTCGACAATGATGGCCGGCTCGATCTGCTGCTGATCCAGAACACCGGTCCGCCGCACCTGCTGCACAACGAATCGCCTGCTGCCGGTCATTGGATCACACTCCTTCCGCAGGGAACGAAGAGCAATCGGGACGGGTACGGTGCCGTTATCCGCGTGACATCGGGAGGCATGACGCAGACCGATACGGTCCGGAGCGGATCGAGCTATTGCTCGGCCAGCGATAGGCGGCTGCACTTCGGCCTCGGCGCGGCGAGCCTCGTCAATACGCTTGACGTCGTCTGGCCCAGCGGCCAGCACGATACGTGGCACAACCTGCCGGCGGACAAGATCTACCGGCTCACGGAGGCGAGATCTCCGCAGATGGCAATCTACCCGAAGCGATGAAGGGCGGCGTCACCGCCCGGGCCGTCGTCCTCGGTCTCTTGATGAGCGCGGTCATCGTCGGCCTGACGCAGGCGATGTCTATCGAGCGCTCCGCGGCGGAGGTCGGAGGCGGCGCGCCCGCCCCTGCCCCCACATATCTTCTCTTCTTCTACGTCCTGCTGGTCGCGCCGCTGCTCGGCCGCCTTCTGCCGGGCAAGGCGCTCACGCGCGGCGAGCTGCTGCTCGTATACGCGCTGATGCTGGTCGCCGGACCGATCACCCACCCCTACGCGATCGGCTTCCTCATCCCGCACACGGTTTCGCCGCGATACTACAACGCGAATGAGCCGGATTGGAGCATCTTCCAGGGCGCCCTGCCGCGATGGATGGGCCCGACCGATGCAAGCGCGGTCACGACCTTTTTCCAGGGCGGTTCAAGCGGTACGCCATGGGCCGCATGGGCCGTGCCGCTTATCGCGTGGGGGTCGCTGCTTATCGCCCTCTTCACGGTCATGCTGTGTATCAACGTGCTGATGCGGCGGCAATGGGCGGAGAACGAACGGCTCACATTCCCGCTGGCCGCAATACCGCTTGCCCTCACAGGAGGCGAGCCGAGCGGCGCGTCGGTCCTGAGCCGCCCGTACCTGCTTGTAAAACAGCCGATATTCTGGGCCGGCCTGGCGCTGCCTCTCCTGTTGCAGGCGCCCTATATGCTCCACCAGTACCTCCCGCAGCTTCCCGACCTGCCGCTCAGGGAGCTTACCCTGGTCGATGGCCGAACGCTCGCGGCGCCCTGGAACGGGATCGGCCGCCTCGAGCTGCACCTCATCTTCTGGCTGATCGGCGTCGCCTATCTGCTGCCGAAGGAGGTCACGCTCAGCGCCTGGACGTTCTACTTCATCCGCGTGCTGGAGAATGTCGCCGCCGTCTGGCTTGGCCGGAGCGGCGAGCCGCCGAGCGTCTACACCAACGAGTTCCCGGCGCTCTTCGCGCAGGGCGCGGGCGCCGCGTTCGCGCTTGCGGCCATCACGCTGTGGATGGCGCGGCGTCACCTGGCGGCGGCATTCGGGCGCGCATTTCGCGGCGCGAGCGAGCCGGACGACCGCGGCGAGTTCCTCTCGTACCGGACGGCGATCGTTGGCGCGATCGGCGGGTCCGCGTTCGTAATCGGCTGGCTATGCCTCGCCGGGATGCGGCTGCCGCTTGCCGCGCTGCTCTTCGCGATGATGCTCGCCTACTTCTTCATCTTCGCCCGCATCCGCGCCGAGGCCGGGCTCGGGATGGACGTGATCCTGTGGCCGAAAATGCTCGACGAGGTAATGATCACGGTCGTCGGCGCGCAGAACATGCGGCTGTCGGAGCTTACCGCGCTTTATGCCGTGCGCTGGCTCTACTTCGGATCGGCGACCGGGTCTGTCATGGCGTGCCAGTTGGAGGGCCTCAAGCTGGCGGACGCCGGCGGCCTTTCCGGCCGCCGCGTCGGCAGGGCGCTGGCGCTTGGCACGGCGGCGACCGTGATCCTCGCGCTCGTCTGGACGCTGGCGACCTACTATCGGCACGGCTTCGAGTCCCTCCCGATTGGGCAGCGGTCCACCAGCATGGTCGGAAGCCAGATCTACTACTCGTTCCAGGACCTCGTCCATGCCCGCAACACCGCCTCCGGACCGGATTGGCGGGGTATCGCAGCGATGGGCGCCGGGGCATTGATTACGGTCGCTCTGGCCGGGCTCCGCGCCCGATTCCTCTGGTTTCCGCTGCACCCCGTCGGCTACCTGGCGGCCAACTGCTGGGGCATCCACATCAACTGGCTTGCGTTTTTCCTCGGCTGGCTGATCAACGCCCTGATTTCGCGTTACGGTGGCCTGGCCCTCTACCGCAAGCTGCTGCCCCTCTTCATCGGCCTCGTGATCGGCGACATGCTGCACGAGGGCCTGTGGGGTCTCGTTCGGCTCGCGGCCGGCACGACCGCCTAACCGCGCCGGCAGAGGGATAATCCCTGCGCGCGTCGTACACCGATACACCGCCCACGGTGCACGCACGCGGATGGGCCGGCGCCGGGCTCGCCTTCAGACCTCCGACGAAACCTCACGGCGCAACGGCAAGCAATTCAGGAGGGCACGCATACGATGGACAACGCTGGCAACTTCTCGACCGGCGGCGCGCTGCCGCAGATCTGCCTCGGCTCGCTCTCGGTTTCGCGCATGATCGCGGGCAGCAATCCGATCAGCGGATTCTCCCACTCCAGCTCGGAGCGGAGCCGCCGGATGCTCGAGTACTTCACCGTCGATGCGATCAAGGCGCACCTGCGCGCCTGCGAGGAGCATGGGGTGAACGCGCTGGTCGCCCGGTCGGACAGGTTCGTCATGCGCATTCTGGCGGAGTACTGGCGCGAAGGAGGCCGAATCCGGTGGATCGCGCAGACCGCGCCCGAGATCAAGGATCCGCTCGCGAACATTCGGCAGGCGCACCAGGCCGGCGCCTCCGCGATATTCATCCACGGCGGCGACGTGGACCGCCTCTACAAGGAGGGCGCCGCCGAGGAGATCCGCGCGCGCGTCGAGCAGATCGTCTCGCTCGGCCTTCCGGCGGGAGTGGCGGCGCACGAGCCGCTCAATCTACTCGACATCCAGGAGCGCGGCATCCCGGTCGACTTCTACCTTGTCTGCATGTACAACCTGACCGGCTACCGTGGCAGCTCGGCCGAGCCCAGGGAGGAGTTCGCCTACTCCGACCGTGCGCTGGCGCTTGCAGCCCTGCTCCAGCTCCGCAAACCATGTGTCGCTTACAAGGTTCTCGGCGCGGGCCTCCTCTCGCTGCGGGACGGCCTCGCCGACGTGCGCAAGGTGCTTCGCAAGGGCGACGGGGTGCTCGTCGGCATGTATCCGCCGGACTGCGAAGATATCGTCGGCAAGAACGTTCGGGCCATCGCCGAGCTGTAGCGGGCGACCGAAGCCACGGAACCGCCCGGCTCGCGCGGCGTATCTCCGCGTAATACTGCCGCATTCGGAACGGCTGCGGTCGCGCGGAAAGGAGAGCGTCATGGCGAAGACAGGCACGAAGATCGACAAGCGGGACGACGTTAGTGAGCACGAGGGCGAGCGGAAGTACGGCGACGTCAAGTACGCCGACCCGACGAACAGGAAGTATCCGATCGACACCGCGGAGCACGTCCGCGCCGCGTGGAGCTACATCAACCACAAGGACAACGCCGCGAAGTACGAGGCCTCCGAGGTGCGGACGATCAAGTCGCGCATCAAGCGCGCCGCAAAGCGCCATGGCGTGGAGATCGAAGAGGACTGAGCCGGCCGCGCCTCCGGCTTGACGGGGGCGCCTGTGTTCGGCTATACTGCGGGCCACGGAATGCACGCCTGCGCCCACGCGGCCGGAGTGTCTTTCCGCGGCCCGCACGCCACTCTGCAGCTCCTCGCGAGGAAGAAGCTCCACGGATGACAACCCGCCGCAGACGCACCAAGTCGCCCGTCCAGCGCGCCCTCGAGCGGCTCCGGCAGCGGTTCAGCATCAGCCTCCCACCGGGAGTGGCCGCTTCCATCCCCTACCTCCTTGTGGTGATTGGCGGCATCGCCATGGCTCTCAAAGGCGCGCGGCACAACATCGCCGCGGGCGCCGTGCTGCTTGCGATCGGCGGCGCGGGCCTCGTCTGGCAGGCCTGGCAGTGGAAGCAAGCCAAAGAGCGCGCCCACGAGCGCGACGAGGATCGCGAAGCGCACGACGCGAAACGCAGGCACCGCCGCGAGCGCAACATCGAGATCCGCGAGATTCAGCGAAGGCGCACGCAGACCGACGCCGCTGCGCGCCGCAGATCGCGCGATGTCCAGGAGCTGGCCCGCCGCGTCGAGACGGATCGGACCACCGCGGAGCGCGCCTATCGCCGCGGGCGCGAGGAGGCGATTGCGCGCGACGCGATGCGCCTTCTCACAATGAGCGAGATGACGCTTCTGGACGCCGCGGCCGAGGCGTTCGATACGCGTGGTTTCATCGTCAGCCGCGAGGACGAGGACTCCCGCCGAGACCTCCTGCTCCGCGGCGATGAGGGCGAGGTACGGATCGTGGCGCGCCTCGCGCAGGTTGCGCGGCGCGCGGACACTCCGGAGGTGGATGAGCTCGAACAACTGCGGTCCGAGGTCGGGGCGGCAGCCGGCATCCTGATCGGAATTGCGGGCTTTACACCGGAAGCCGTACGCCGTGCGACCGCCCTGCCGATCACGCTCGCGGATGCGCACGTGCTCGCCCAGTGGCGCGTCGGCGGCTCGCTGGACGGAGCGCCGCCGCCCGACCTTGCAGCCAGGACTACCGGCGCAGAGGATGAAGAGGACGAGGACGACTGACCGGGAGAGCCAATTGAGCGCAAAGTGGGACGATCCGGCGGTCTTCGCCGAGCTGGAGCAGATAGAGCGCGACGCGCAGTGCGTGCTGTGCGTTTCGGCGCGCGACCTCGGAGCCGGCCAGGCGCTGCGCTATAATTCCGGACGCAAGTGCAAGACGGCCAGCACCATCAAGCTGCCGATGTTGGCGCACTTCGCGATGTCCGTCGCGGAGGGCAAGCGATCGTGGAGCGAGACGCTGACCCTGACCGAGGCGGAAAAGGTCGCGGGCTCCGGGGTTTTGACGCAGATGACCGCCGGACTGCAGCTTACGCTGCGCGACGTCTGCGTGCTGATGACCATCGTGTCCGATAACACCGCGACCAACATGCTGATCGAGCTGGAGGGCGTCGGACCGATCAACGCGCGATTACGCTCGCTTGGACTGCCTCTGACCACGCTCTTCCGTAAGTCGTATACCCCGGACACGGAGGAGAGCCGCGAGTTCGGCCTCGGAATGACCACACCGGACGAGATGGCGGAGCTGGTGCAGATGCTGGCGGAGGGTCGCGTAGGCGGCGCGGCCGTCAGCGAGGAGATTCTCGGCATTCTTGCGGGGCAATGCCTGCGCGATTCCATTCCGCGCGGCCTCCCGGAGGAGTGGAGCTACGCGGGAAAGACCGGGGGGGTCGATGGCGTGCGAAACGACGTCGGGCTGGTCACCGCGCCGGACGGATCGCGGTACGCGCTTGCGATCTATTGCCAGGACCTGCGGGATCTCCGCTGGTCGCTGGAAAACGCCGGGCTGGTCGCAATCGGCCGCGTCGCGCGCGCGCTGCTTCCCGCCGGTTAAGCGGTCGCCCGCCGCCAGACGCCATACGTCTGGCCGTCCCCGGGCTCAGCGGCGAACTCGGTCGGCCGGGTATTGCCCTGAGACCCGTAGCAGACGTGCAGGATCTCCCCGTCGATCCGGTATATGCCGGCCATGGTCGCGCCGGCCTGCGGGCCTGCCACAATGGCAAAATCCATGGACTTCGGCTCAGTAGACGGATCGATGGTGAACCGTGCGCTCAGAAAGGTCGTGCCGCCAAATGTGACCGTGACGCGGCTTCCCTCCACGACGCGGCTTCCGGTCGCGGCGAATCGCCGGTCCAAATCCTGCCCGTCCATCCTGCCCCGCAACATCGTCCATTCTCCCTGGAGCGCGGCGAGGTCCCCGCTCATCTCCGGGGTTTCGGCGCCGACGTCCGAAGCAGTGGCACTGTCCGGCTCCCCGGCGGCGAGCGCGGCCGCGCCGCTGCGGACACCGGCGGAGCGCCGCAGCACCTCCAACGCGTGGCCGCTGCCCGGCGCGGTCGAGAAGGAGACAGGCCGTGTTCCCCCTGCAAGCGCGAGGCAGATTGTGAGACAGGCGTCGTCCAGTTTCAAGATTCCGGGCGAGACGCGGCCGGCATGCTCGCCGTCCGCAAAGCGCAGGTCGATCTCCTGAGGATCCGCCAATTCGTCGACCGTAAACGTGCCGCTATAGACGCCGCCCATTCCCGAAGTCGTGAATCGATCGCCGTCCATAACGATCTGGGCGGCCGCGATCATCGCGCTCGGCATCGCATTCCCCTCGACCTCAAGCGCCTGAAAGCCCCACGCGCCCTGGAGCCGGTCCCCAAGCGTGCTCAATTTAACCTCCTGGTATAGCCGTCGGTGGAATCCTGGGCGTTAGCCGTAGGCGCCCGAAGGAAGAAATCCCAGCAGCCGCTTCAGGCGCGGACTGGCGTCGGCATAGCACCGCTCGGGCATCGTATAGTTCATAAACGGAGCATACTTATGGCCGACGAGCCTGCGGGCATACGAAACCTGCGCCATGTACCGTATCCGGTCGCTCAAATTCGGACCGCCGCGGTGCCAGACCTGGTTGTTGAACATCACGACGCTACCTGCCGGCCCGCAGCAGGAGACGATGTCACGCTCCCAGCGCGTGCCCTCCATATTTGTCGGCGGACTGGCCCCGAAGAGGTGCGAGCCGGGGATCACCTGCGTGGGGCCATAATCCGGCGAAGGGACGTCGGTAAGATAGTAGTTTGCCGTGAAGAGAAGGACGGGAAGGCGCACGTTCCCAGGCGGGTCGCCATCGAGGACCAGGTAGTGCGGCGAATCGTCCTGGTGCCAGGTCGTGATTCCCTTCCCGAGCGGCGTCCGGAACGAGTTGTTGTGGATGACGTGGGTTGTCGTCGCAATGAGGGCCTCGGCAAACGACACGATCGGCTCCAGGTCGAACAGCCGGAGATTGGCGGGGCTGGTCTCGAACATCCGGTGATGCAGCTGAATAATGCCGTCGCCCTCTTCATTGTAGGCGCGCAGCTCGCGATCCAGATCGGCCTTCAGCTCGGCGATCCAGTCCGGCGGCAGCACACTCTCGAGAAAGAGATAACCGTCCCGATGGAACTGCTCGACCCAGGCTGCGATCTGGTCGTCCGGCGCGATATGCCCGGCCAAGTAGGCTGCATTCTCCAATTGAACGTCTCCGCTCGGCAATATGAGAGATAGTCTACCGCATACCGAACCAACGTGCTACCGCGCCCTTACAGGGGCGACCGTATTGGTTGGCACGTAACGCAAAGCAGGAATCTGGCGCCTTTTCGTCGTATTCGTACGGGCACGTGCTAGCGACCTTCAATCTTCAATCTGAACGAATCTCATTACGAACGTGACCACAGCACCAAACTGGCAAGTCAATCTGTTCGGGCGGCTCTCCGTTCAGCGCGGCGAGTGCAATATCACCAACTTTCGAACGGCGAAGGTTGGGCTTCTGCTCGCCGTCCTGGCGCAGGGTCAGGATCGCGCGATCCGTCGCGACGACCTCGCCGATCGATTGTGGCCGGACCAGCCGCCGGAAATCGGGCAGAACCGTCTGCGCGTCGCCCTGTCGTACCTTCGCGATATTCTGGAACCCGTTCCGGACGAACGGGGCACGGTGCTGCTCGCCGACCGGCGCGAGGTCCGGCTTGCTCCAGGCGCCATCACCATCGATACGGCCGAATTCGAGGCGACCCTCCTTAAGGCCGACCTTATCGAGGACGTTGCGGACCGGTGCGCGGCGCTGGAATCTGCAATCGGTAAATACCACGCGCAGTTCCTCCCCGAATTCGACGACGTTTGGGTTACGACAGAGCGCGAGCGGCTATCCGAGGTATATCAGCTCGCTCTGCGGCGACTCATCCACGTGCTCATCTCGATCAAGGAGTTCGACCGCGCGGTCGCCATCGCCGAGCAGGCAGTTCAGATCGATCCCTGTCTGGAAGAGGCGCATCGCCTCTTGATGCTGACCTACGCGAAGATGGGCCGGCCTGCCGCTTCGGTCCGCCAGTACGAGACTCTTCAGCGCATGCTCATGGCGCGTACGGAGAGCGAGCCGTCGATCGAAACGCGTGAGGCGCTCGATACGATTTCCAACCGCGCCCAACCGCCGCATCGAACCGGACCCAGGGTGGCCAGGACCACGAAGCGCGTTCGGGCGAAGGCGAATCCCGAGTCGCGAATCCCGCTGCAGCTCACGCCTTTGATCGGTCGGGACGACTGCGTTTCGCGCATTCTGGTCATGCTGAAGACGCCGCAGACCAGGCTCGTTAACATTACCGGCATAGCTGGCGTGGGCAAATCGCGATTGGCGATCGCCGTCGCGGAGGAGCTGCGCAGCCGCGGCCAGGCGGTGATGTACCTGTCCCTGCTTGGTGCCGATGGCTCTGAGTCGATAGTCGGCCAGTTGGCCTCTGCAGGCCGGACTCCCTCGAGTCCGCGCGCAACGCTTCTCACCCGCCTGACGCTCGCGCTCGAGCGGCGCAACGTGCTGATCGTCCTCGACAACGTCGAGCACCTCCTTGCCGCGGCGAGCGACGTGATGCGCAACGTGCTTCAAAGCTGCCCCGGAATCACGTTCCTGATCACGTCTCGCCATCGGATCGGCATGGCGGGCGAGTACAATTTCCCGCTACGGCCGCTTCCAACCCCGTCGGCCCAATCCGACGCCGCGGAGATCGCCACATCGCCGAGCGTACGCCTCTGGCTTGACCGCGTTCGCGCGGCGCGTCCGTCGTTTCAGCTCAACGACGCAAACTGCGGCGACGTCGCCGCGGTCTGCAGCACGCTTGATGGCATTCCGTTGGCAATCGAGCTGGCGGCGGCATGGGCCGACGTCCTCACGCCACGGCAGATCCGCGGGCGGCTGAACCGCCGATTCGACGTGCTTGTCGGCCGCGACCCGCACATGGATAGGCGCCACGCATCGCTGCTGGCGGCGCTCGACTGGAGCTTCGACCAGCTCCCCTCCCGAACGCAGCGGTTCTTCCTCCGACTTGGACGGTTCTCGTGCGGC
>DATGJU010000099.1:0-7480 GCA_035295045.1 Chthonomonadaceae bacterium | reverse complement strand
ATGCAGGAGCGCCGGCGTCAGTACCTGGAGATGATGGGCCTGGAGGAGTTCCTCCGCGCCCTCGATCCCACAAGCTCGCCGGCTGTGAGCCACGAACGGCCGCCGGTACCTGTGCATCTGACGGGCGTTGTAGAGCGCCCGCGCTATCGGATCGAGAAGCTCTACTACGAGAGCCTGCCGCGTCTGTACGTAACGGCGAATCTCTACCTTCCGACACGGCAGGGCGCGGTCAAGACCGGGCCGCGAGCGGGCGTGCTGTACGTCTGCGGCCACTCCGATACGCAGAAGGTTCACTACCAGGCGCACGCGCGGAAGTTCGCGCAGCTCGGCTTCGCCTGCCTTATCGTGGAGACCGTCCAGCTCGGCGAGGTGCGGGGGTACCACCACGGCGTCTACCGCGAGGGATGGCATCACTGGACCAGCCGCGGCTACTCGCCGGCCGCCATCGAGGCGATCAACGGGATGCGCGGACTGGACCTCCTCGCGCAGCGGCCGGACGTGGACGGAGGCAAACTGGGAGTGACGGGGATCTCCGGCGGCGGCGCCGTCACCTGGTGGGTGGCCGCGGCGGACGAGCGGATCCAGGCCGCCGCATCGGTATGCGGCACCTCGACGCTCGCCTCCTACATCGCCGACCGGACCATCGACGGCCATTGCGACTGCATGTGGCTGAACAACACCTACCGCTGGGACCTGGTGGACGTGGGCGCGCTCATCGCGCCGCGCCCCTTCGTCATCGCCTCGCAGGACCGCGATCCGCTCTTCACCATCGCGTCGGTCCGCAAGGTGCATCGCCAGCTTAAGCAGGTCTACACCGCGCTGGGCGCCGCCGACAGGCTGAAGCTCATCGTAACGCCGGGGGGACACGCCTACCATCCAAAGGCGACGACCGGCATCTTCTCCTGGTTTGCGAAGCACCTGCAGGGCCGCGCCGTCCCGCCGGAGCGAATCGGCGACGTGGACGAGACGCCGGCCTCCCTGGAGTCGGCAGAGACGCTGCGCGTATTCGTCAACGGACCGCTGAAGGAGGACCGGACGCCGACGATCCAGGACGATATCTTCACGCCGCCCGCGCCGCCGGAGATCGCGGACGCGGAGGGTCTGAAGGCGGCGCGAGTGGACCTGGTCGCCCGGCTGCGCAAGCGCACCTTCGGGGCGTTCCCGGCCGATCCGCCGCCGCTGGACGCACGCGTGGAGTACGAGTTGGCGGACGAGCGGAGCACCGGCTTCCGGCTGGCCTACACCTCCGAGGAGGGATGGCGGCTCCGCGCCATGGTGCTGCGTCCTGTGACGGCGGAGGCCCACGCGCCGGCCGTGATCGCGCTCCGCAGCCCGGATGAGGAGTTCCGCGCCACGGACCGGTTCGCGGGATCGATACACGCGCCGTGGGTCCGCGTGTTTGCGGAGCCGCGCGGCACGGGCGACACCTCGTGGGGTCAGGATATCCACTGGCACGTCCGACGCTGTGCCGCCTGGACCGGCAGGACGATCGCCAGCATGCGCGTGTGGGACGTGCTGCGCACAATCGGGGCCGTGCGCGAGCTGCCGGGCGTCGATCCGGCGCGGATCGGGCTCGCGGCGCGCGGCGAGATGTGCGCCGTTGCACTTTACGCCGCGCTGCTGAACGGCCGGATCGCGACGCTGCTCCTCGATTCCCCGCCCGCGACCCAGAATGCGCCCGATCGGAAGGACGGCCGCGGCACCGCAATCGAGATGCTCAACTGCCTCAAGGTGACAGACCTGGCCCAGGTCGCCGGCCTTCTCTTCCCGGCCGAGATCGTGATCGCGGGCGAGCGGCCGGAGAGCTACGGCTGGGCGGAGGCCCTCTACCGGCGCCAGGGCCAGCCTGAGCGGTTCCGGGCCGTCAAGGATCTCACTGAATGGAGCGCCAGGTAGGCCGTTGGCCCGGCGCCGAAGTACAGACTCTGGATAACGAAGCCCGTTCGTGCGGAGCGCCGCATCCGCCCGCCACATCGGCGGCCGACCAATCGAACCGCCTGAAAACGGTGACGACAGGCAGATGTGCGGCAATCGACCGAAGGAGGATATGCAGATGCAAGGTCAGGAGAGTATGTATCACAGCGACCGCGTGCTGCGCGTCAAGAGCGTCGATCCGCTTTCGCTTGGCAAGATGTATGGCGCGCTGGGATTCATATTTGGCGCGATCGGCGGCGCGATCTACGGACTCTTCTTCCTGCTCGGCGCGGCGGCAGCGGGTTCGTCGGGGCATAGCGGCTCCGGAGCCGCGAGCGGGATCATTGCTGGAATGGGCATCGGGCTCGCGATTTTCATCCCAGTGTTCTATGGAGTCGGTGGCTTCATCGGCGGCCTTCTCGCGGCCGTCTTCTACAACCTGATCGCGAAAGTCGCGGGCGGCGTTGAGATGACTGTAGAGTAGCCGCGCCTAGCTCCAGAAAGGCGTGACCCAGGCCGGATCGATCTCCAGGCCGAAGCCGGGGGCATCGCTCGGCGATAGCCAGCCGTCTTTCGGGACCGGCTGGCCAGGGTTGCGCCAGCCCTGCTCGAGCGGCACGCCGGGGTCTGACGAGACGAAGTACTCGCACCAGGGCACGGCGGCCGTCGCGAAGCTGAAGTGCTGGCCGAACACCGTGTTGCCGCCGGCGTGGAGAATCACTGAGATGCCGGCGGTATCGGCCGCATCTGCGATGCGCCGGCAGGAGGTCGCGCCGCCGCACCAGTTGATGTCTGGCTGCAGGATGTCCGCGACGCGGTGGGACGCCGCCCAGAGGAACGGCACGTGCGTGTACCAGTGCTCGCCCGTCGCTAGCGCCTGCCAGGGAAGGCGGCCGCGGAGCGCGAGGTGGCCGTCGATGTCCTCCGGGATCAGGCACTCCTCGATCCACCTGAGCCGGTAGGGCCGAAGCGCCTCCGCGAGCCGGACGGTATAGTCGAGGTCGAAGGCCATCCAGCAGTCCAGCATCAGCTCCGCGTCCGGTCCGATCTTCTCGCGCGCGGCCGCGACGAACTCCTCATTCTTCCGCAGCCCATCCAGCCCGTCCGCCGGGCCATAGGGGCAGGCCAGCTTGAACGCGCGGAATCCCAGCTCGCGGTACCACTCCACGTCGTTACCGGTTGCGTAGCAGAAGATCCGCTCCTTCTGCAGACCGCCCATCATCGCGTAGACGGGCTGGCCCAGGAGCTTGCCTCGCGCGTCCCAAAGCGCCAGGTCGATCGCGCTTACCGCATAGGAGGCGAGGCCCGTCGAGCCGTAGGGCTTCGTCAGGCGGAACAGCATGTCGGCCAGCTTCTCGCCCGCCATGATCTCCTCGCCTACGAGCAGCGGCCCAAGGTGGTCGTCGATCACCGCGGCGACCGGCCGGCCATGCGCGGTCTGGCCAAGGCCGAACGTGCCGTCCTCCAGCGTCACGCGGCACCAGACCTCGCTCCACTTCGGCAGCCAGAGACTTCGATGCCGCTTGTAGGCCGCGTAGCGCGACATCGGGTTGGCGACCTCGGCCGTCTCCCACCAGGTCGCGCTTCGGCCCTTCGCCCGGCTCTCGCGCCCCGGAAAGTCGATGCGTACCGCCCTTACGTCGATTATTCTCATGGGACTCGCCTCCTCCGCGTCAGTCGCGGGTCTCGGACGCAGCCCGCTGGCCTTCTCTGCGCCCCGCAGACTCCAATTCCCTCTGTATTATGCCAGAATCGTCCTTATAGCAAGCAACCAAACGGGGATTAGCGAATGGGGGTATGATCGATATGAACAGGTTTCTTGCGCTTGCCGGCATGATTGCAGTCGGCTTGGCGCCGGCCGTTTCGCATGCGGATGTGGACGCCACCGCCGGTGGCGCCGCGGCCTCGAAAATCGCCGGCCCCGCGCCAGGACGAACCGAAACGGCGGCCGCCGGGGGCGCGGCGCCCACAAGCGCGGCGGCAAACGACAGCCGCGCCGCAGTGCCGGCCGGCCCGAGCGCGCCAGCAGAGCAGAAGGACAAGGCCGCTGCGAAGGCGCCGGCGGATAGGGGCTGGACGCTCTTTGGGGCGCTGCGCGTGCGAGTCGAGGACCAGAACTTCTTCCCGACGCCGCGCGCGAACGGCGCCTACACGTTCGTCGGCGACTCGTTCCGGTTCGGAGTTCAGCGGCAGACGAAGGCGGCCGACTATTGGCTGGAGATGGAGCAGGACGGCCTGTTCAACCTGCCGACGAAGGCGATTGCGCCCGCGCCGCAGGGCCAGCTCGGCCATGGCGCGACCTATCGCGCCATCAACGGCGGCAAGGTCGCCAACCTCTTCCTCAAGCAGGCCTTCGTGCGGATCAAGGATATCGGAAGCGAGAGCAACAGCCTCCGCCTCGGCCGCTTCGAGTATGGCGACGGGCTGGAGACGACGCCCGCAGACCCCTCGCTCAATTGGCTGAAGCAGAACCGAATCGGCCAGCGGCTGATCGGCCCGTTCGGCTACACGATAGTCACTCGCAGTTTTGACGGCTTCCAGTTTACGAACAACACGCCAAAGGGCAACCTCACCGTGCTGGGCGTCTTCCCGACGCGCGGCGCGTTCGACCTGAACGGCTGGGATTCGCTGCCCGACATCAAGGTCGCCTACGTCGCCGGCACGCTTCCCCGCCAGACCAAGACGAGCGCAAGCGACATGCGCCTTTTCTTCCTCTACTATGAGGACGACCGCAGCCACGAAGTGAAGACGGACAACCGGCCGGCGGCGGTGCGCGGGATGGACACGTCCGCGATCCAAGTCGAGACCTTCGGCGGCCACTATGCGCGCGTAATGAACGCAGGGCCGGGTAAGCTCGACGTGTTGGGCTGGATCGCCGGACAGGTGGGCACGTGGGGAGTGCAGAACCACGGGGCCTGGGCCTTCTCCGCGGAGGCCGGCTACCAGTTCCCGAAGACCGCCTGGAAGCCGTGGCTGCGCGCCGGCTACTATATGGGCAGCGGCGACGGCAACCCGAACAATGGCCAGCACGGGACGTTCTTCCCAGTGCTGCCGACGGCGCGGGTCTATGCGCGTTACCCGTTCTTCGCCGAGGCGAACCTGGACGACGCATTCGTACAGGCGATCGCAAAGCCCTCCAACCGGCTGACTCTGCGCAGCGACGTTCGGTGGCTCCGCCTCGCGGACAGCCACGACCTCTGGTACAGCGGCGGAGGCGCGTTCAACAACAGCTCCTTCGGCTACCAGGGCAGGCCGTCCGGCGGTAAGACCGACCTCGCGACGCTGGCCGACCTGAGCGCCGACTACCAGCTCTCGAAAACCACGGCCCTCACGCTCTACGGCGCTTACGCCAACGGCGGCGGCGTGGTGGCCAGCAGTTTCACCGGCCGGGATTCCGTGTTCGTCTACGGGGAGATGAACGTCAAGTTCTAGGTTCCTGGTTCCTGGCTTATGGCTAATGCATTCAACCAGGAACCAGGAACCGCTCACCGATCCCGCTGGACCACGAAGTCGGTGAGGGCGCCGAAGCAGTCGCGCGCGGTCGAGGGGGGCAAAAGGGTGAGGGCGGCGTCGGCCTTCTCCACGTGGTCGCGGGCGGACTCGCGCGTGCGGTCGAAGGCGCCGTACTGCTCGAGCAGATCGCACACCTCCAGCACGCCTTCATCCTCCAGCCGGGCATTGCCGAACGCCGCGAGGAGCCGCTTACGCTCGCGCGGCGTGGTGCACTCCAGGCCAAGAAGGAACGGGAGCGTCGCGCGGCCGTCCTTCAGGTCGCTGCCGCGGGGCTTGCCCGTCACGCACGGGTCGCCCGTATAGTCGAGCAGATCGTCGGCGAGCTGGAAGGCCATGCCGAGCCGGTAGCCGTAGTCGGCGAGCGCCTGCTCCAGCGCGTCCGTGGCGCCCGCGAGGATCGCTCCGCACCGGCAGCATCCCTCCACGAAGACGGCTGTCTTCTTCCGCAGAATCTCCAGGTAGTCTCCGAGCGTCAGGTCCGGCTTCCCGGTCGCGGCGATCTCCATCACCTCGCCCTCGCTCATGTCCACGGTGATCTCCGAGACGGTGCGGATGATTCGCAGGTCGCCATCGAGCGCCAGAAGCCGCATCGCGCGCGCCAGGATGTAGTCGCCGCTGAGCACCGCGACGCCGTTGCCGAACACGGCATTGGCGGTCGGCTTGCCGCGCCGCATCGAGGTGTTGTCCACCACGTCGTCGTGCACCAGGGTGGCCATGTGGACGAACTCCACGGCGGCTCCTACGGTGGCGATACGGGCGGAGTGGGCGTCCGGGCGGATAGCGCGCGCGGAGAGGGCCAGCATGGCGGGTCGCAGCCGCTTGCCGCCCGCGTTGAGGATGTGGCGCGTGAGGGCGTAGACCGTGCGGACGTCGGAGCCGAGGTCCTCGTTCATCCGCGCTTCAACGGCGTCCAGGTCCGGCCGCACGTAGTCCAGGAACCAGGCCTCGGCGCGGGCGTGCGGCTTGTGCGTCCTCGATTCCGGCGGCGGCGCCACGATGTAGGTGGATTCGCTCATGGCATTTCCTCAGGCGGCGCGCTTCGTGCCCCTGTGAATGCAGACCGTGCCGAAGTTCAGGTCGCGGATCTGGATGTCGCGCAGTCCGCAGTCCTTCATGACGGCGGCGAGCTCCTCGCGCGAGACGAAGTGCTTCATCGATTCCGGAAGGTACGTATAGGCCTCCTGGCGGCTGAGCAGGCCGCCGATGCGCGGCAGGATGTGGAACAGGTAGAAGTCAACCAGCGGCTTGTACCATGCGGGCCGCGGACGGTTGAACTCCAATATGACGACGCGGCCGCCGGGGCGCACCACGCGCGCCATCTCGGCCACGGCGCGGTCGATATGCGCCACGTTGCGGATGCCGAAGCCCACAGTGCAGACATCGAACGCGTCCGACTGGTAGGGCAGCCGCTCGGCATTTGCGACCATCATGTCGATCCGAGCGCCGCGGGAGCGGGCGGTCTTCTCGAGGCCGCACCGGACCATCGGCTCGCAGAAGTCCGACCCGATCACGCGGCCCGCCGGCCCGACCGCCGCGGAGAGGTCCAGCGCGAAATCGCCCGTGCCCGTGCACACGTCCAGGCAGCGCTCGCCCGCAGTCACCCCGGCCAGCCTAACGGCCTTCCGGCGCCAGGCCTTGTGTTGATTGAAGCTCAATACGGAGTTGAGAAGATCGTAGCGGGACGCGATCCCGGCGAACATCGCTTTGACGTACCGCTCCTTGTCGCCCGTGAAGTGCGGGCGGACGTCGTCTGGATCGCCGGGGCGCGAGGCCCGAGTCACGGCGCTATCTGGGCGGCTGGTCGATGCCATTGGCATAGTTCGTATCTTTTTTCACAATCTCCGCCCGTATTATACCCCAGGCAGTTTGGGCCGATGGCGGAATTCGACAGCCTTTGTGGAAAAGAGTACTTGCCGCCCTCACTCCGGCAGCAGGCCCTCCGCCTGCGCCCAGAGGATGGTGTTGCGCCAGTCCGGCGACGGAATGAGACCATCGTGCGAGAGGCGCTGGACCAGGCCCGTCATGAAGTGGACTACGTACTCTTCCGGCAGCG
>DATGJU010000098.1:0-3120 GCA_035295045.1 Chthonomonadaceae bacterium | reverse complement strand
CTCGGTGTGAACTCGCCAAACAAGAAGACGTTGTGGCCCGCCGCGCCGCGCGACGCCGGCGTGGGAACGCGGCCGGACAGCTGCGTGGTGTGGCAGCCGAGGCAGGTGGTCTCGTTGAAATAGGGTCCCTGTCCCGCGGCGCTGGTCAGCGCTGGGTTGGAAAAAAGCGCAAGGCCGCGCGCGAAGTGGGCGCGCTCGTCCGCGGTAGCGCTGGGAAAGATAAGCGCGTCCACCGTGTTCGACGTGCCGTACTGGTCGCGCGGCACCGTCTCGGCGTCCGTAACCCGGCTCGGATCGATCGGACCCGCGACGCTGGCGGTATCCACCCTCGCGAGCTCGCTCGCGTCGTTGACGTTCGAGCCGCCGCTGCCGCACCCGAGCGCAACCAGCAGTACGGAAAGTGACAGCCCGGTTCCTATCCACCATCGCGCATAGGCCCTGCGTGAGCTCTTCATGGTCGCTCCTGATCACGGAAATGGAAATGGACTTTTGTGTTTGTTGGGAAGTAAAATGACCGAACGGAAAGCCGGCTCGGAAACGAGAGAGCGAGCTATTTTCCGACGAGATATTATGGCATATCTTGGGTTCGCAATTAAACGCGCCGCACCGCTCATAGGGGCCGGCCCGCTCGCGCGCAGCAAAGGAGCAGTATGGAGACGTCGACCAATTTGGTCCGCTGGTTGATCGGACTCGCCGGGCCGTCCGGAGAAGAGCGGGCGGTGACGTCCGCGCTGCGGGAGCGTATCGCCGCCCTGGGACTGGAGCCGGAGACCGATCCGAAGGGCAACCTGCTCCTCACGCTTCCCGGCGATCCCAAGCTGCCGCACGTGGTAGTAACGGCACACCTGGACGAGATCGCGCTCATTATAACAGGTATCGACGATGACGGCAAGATTCGCGTCCAGCCCATCGGCGGGACCTACACCTGGAAATGGGGCGAGGGGCCGGTCGAGATCCTGACGCGTGGCGGACCGCTCATCGCCGTCCTGTCCTACGGCGGCATCCACACCAACCACGAGAAGAGCGTTGTCGAGCAGGCGCGGCACAACCCCCTGCCGTGGACGGCCGCGTACCTGTTCACCGGAATGAGCGCGGCGCAGCTCAAGCTCGCGGGAGTGAGGACCGGGCTGCGCGTAGTGATGGCGCGGTCCAGACGCGCCCTCCTGGAGTTCGGGGAGTTCGTTGCCGGTTACTTCCTGGACGATCGCGCCGACCTGGCGGCGTGGCTGCTCGCAATACAGGCGCTCCACGGCGGCCTGCCTGAGCGGCTTCCAACGGTCACGTTCGCGGCGACGACGTCCGAAGAGGTAGGCGCGGAGGGCGCGCTCTACCTGTTGCGAACGCGGCCGGCGGACATCTGCGTGGCGCTGGAGATCGGCCCGAAGACGCCGGACGCGGACTTCCCCATCGACGCCAGCCCGACGATCTGGGTACGGGACGGCTATGCGGCCATGGAGGCGATAGACGGCGAGCTTCTGGCGGACTGCTGCGAGGAGCTGGCGATCGAGCCGCACTGGCAATACCTGTCGCGCGGGGGCAGCGACGCCTCCTGCGCGGCCTCCAAGGGCATTACGGCGCGCGCGGTGACGCTGGGTCTGCCAGTCGAGAACTCGCACGGTTACGAGATCATGCACCGGGACGCGCCCGGAGAGATGGTCCGCCTGCTGCTCGCATACCTGCGCAGGATCGGCGCGGGCGCATAGCGGCCCGAGGGCGGACCGTTAAACCTTGCTCGGCATATCTGTTCGATGTGGGCGCTGGATCTCGGAGTACCGGCGGCCAAGCCCGGTCTGGACCAAGCCGGATCAGGGAGCGATCGGCTGCAGGGAGTTGTGGACCATCTGCTCCTGCGCCGCGGGCAGGCTGCCGCGGTAGACGACCTCGACATCGTAGGTGTCGATCGGGATGAACCAGCGGGGCGGCACGCTCGTCGCCGCAAGAGGATGCTTTCCGGCCGGGGCGCGATGCTCCGTGAGCGTGAAGGCTGTCACGCCGTCCGTGTACCGGACGAGGAGGCCGACGCGCGCGGGCCCAGTTATTATCTGCTGCCGCTCCAGACGATAGCCGGGCGGCAGGCTGCCAGGCACAAGCGGTTTGAACGGCAGTCGGGCCGCCGCCTCTTTCAGGCTGGCGACCGGCTCGCGCCGAACCTCCCGCGGCGCCGCGCCGCCGCCACCGAAGAGCGCGGGCTGGAAATCCCTCGGCAGGACGCTGGCTGCGGGACCGATCTGGACGCTGCTTAGCTCGGAGGTCGAGACCTTCGCGTTGGCCGCATTCGCGATCTCCACCTTGAGCCGGACTCCAGTGGCGGGATCGATCCAGAACTTGGCGTAGCCCGGCTGCGCCGGATTCACCGGTGAGACGACGACAATCGCAGCGTTGATACCTGCGACCGCCTCGTATCCCGTGACCCGCGCCGTGAATTCGTGCTGCCGAATGCCCTGCACAAACCGCTTGTCGCGCTCGTCCTCCGTCCCTTCCGGAGGCATCTGCGTCAGTGTGCGGGTCGCGGCGCGAAAATAGGCGTACCGATTCGGCCCGGTCAGCATAACGTCGCCGCTCAGGGCCGGCGGCGTGTGGTAGTGCCGGACGACATTGCCGCGCGTGTCGCCCTTGATGGTCTGCGTTGAGACGGCGCCGCCGCGGGCGATCCAGGTTGTCTCTTCCGCGCTGTAGTCCGCCTGCGGGCGAAGCATCATCCGGAGCAGCTCGAGCGCCTCCTTTTCCGCGCGGTTCACCGGCGCGTTCGCGCGTCGAGCCTGCGGTCCGGCGCCGCCCGCGCGCCGCGGCGCCGGCCGGCCGGGGCGCGCGCCGGGCGCGGATTGCGCCGTGGCAGGCATCGCCACCCCGAACGACAGCGTGACCGCCGCCAGCGCCGCGAAACCGCATCGCGCGATCCGCGCGGCCGCTGTCCGATATTCTCCTGCTCCGTCCGCCCCCATACGCTGCAGTATCATTAGTAACCTACGATGCCGGTACGCGCCGGCGATTAAAACGGCGATGCCGCTCCCGTAGCCGTGCTGTTGGCCCGCAGCTCGAGATTGTCCGCCGCAGGATCCGAGAACGGGCTGTTAGCCGACGAGGCGACCGATACGTGAACGCTGTCCGAAGCGCGCGCGC
>DATGJU010000097.1:0-5611 GCA_035295045.1 Chthonomonadaceae bacterium | reverse complement strand
TGCCTCGGCCGCTCGCCCGAGATCGGGATTTCAGCCTCGAAGCTGTCTACCTGCCGTCCGAATGCGTTGCGCGCAACCGTGATGTCCAGCAGACCGAGCGTCGGCTGGTTAGGCCGATCCTCGATTCCGGCGGCCATCAGGATCATGCCGGCACAGGTTCCGTACACCGGCATGCCGGCCCGTGCGCGCTCGCGGATAGGCTCGACGAGCCCGATCCGGTCCAGCAGCATTCCCATCGTGGTGCTTTCGCCGCCCGGCAGGATCAGGCTGTCGGCTTCCGCCAGGTCGGCGGGCCGGCGTACGTCCCTGACGGCAACGCCGAGCCGCTCCTCCAGCACGCGCCGGTGAGCCGCAAAGTCGCCCTGCAGTGCCAACACACCGACCGTCGGCCGGCCGGACCTGACGTTGTTCATAGCCCCCATTTTACCACAGCGCGCGAGACGCCCACGCCCGGTTGCCTGCACGCCCGCCGATATGCTATACTCGCGAAGCAGTGTGGCGCGTCCTGATCGTATACAAAGCCATGGGTACGCCGCAGGTTGTGCCTTGCGCGACCAGCGAAGGCTCGCCGCTCGTCCGGTACCGCCGCCCTCGACCGAGGAGATCCCGCTTGCCACCACCGCGCACTCCAGGGCTTTCGTCGAACGAGCTCTGCCCCGCGACAGCGAGAGGGCTCACGGGCCAGACGACCCACGTCATAGCGGAGCCTCCCGCGCCCACCCTACCCGACCGAACCCCACCACGTCCCGACATGCTGGATGCCGTCCAGCAGGCCATCCAGAATGCGGAGATCGATAGCGTCGTAAACAGGCTGTTGTCGACACAGCCGGAGGAGCAGCCACGAATGGCCCCTGTGGGAGAGTTTGATGCCGATATCGTCGTGATCGGGTCCGGGCCCGGCGGCTATGTCGCCGCCATCCGGGCCGCCCAGCTCGGCGCCCGTACCGTGTGCATCGAGAGGGACGCGGCCGAGTGGGGAGGCACCTGCCTGAACTGGGGCTGCATCCCGACCAAGGCGATGATCGCCAGCGTGGAGCGGCTGCACCACGTAAAGACCGCGGGCGCCATGGGCGTAACCATTCAAGGCGAAGTCGGCTTCGACTTCACTAAAATCATGGACCGCAAACAGAAGATCGTAACCACCCTGCGCGGAGGCGTGAGCGGCCTGCTGAAGAGCAACCACGTCCGCTCCGTGGTTGGGACGGCGCGCTTCGCCGACGCGAACACGATCGAGGTGACCGGCGCCGACGGCAAGACCGAGCGGATCCGCGCGAAGAGCGCGATCATCGCGACCGGCTCGATACCGATCATGCCGCCGATCCCCGGCCTGGAGCGCGCCCCCGGCGATAAGCGCGGCGAGAGCAGCAACGGCATCTGGACGAGTGACGAGGCGGTAGCCTGCAAGACGCGGCCGGACCGGCTCGTAATGATCGGCGCTGGAGCGATCGGCCTGGAGTTCGCCTACTGCTTCCGCGGACTTGGCTCCGAAGTGGATGTCGTAGAGATCGCGCCGGAGATCCTGCCCGTTGGGGACGCCGAGATTGCGGGCGAGCTGCGCAAGAGCCTAACGAAGCAGGGAATCCGGTTCCATGTCGGCTCCAAGGTGACCGGTGTCGAACACAAGGACGGCGTGCGCCTGGTCACGATTGAAGGGCCGAACGGCTCGAAGGTCGTCGAAACGGACGTGGTGCTGTGCGGCGCGGGCCGCAAGCCCTACTTCGACGGTCTCGGCCTCGATGCGGCGGGAGTCCGGACAGAGACGGAGGGTCCGCTCTCGCGCCGGGGCGTGACCGTAAACGAGTACCTGCAGACCAGCGCGCCCAATATCTACGCGATCGGCGACGTGACCGGAAAGCTCCTGCTCGCCCACCTCGGTTCCCATCAGGGGATCGTGGCCGCCGAAAACATCATGGGCCACCAGGTAAAGATGGACTACCGCGCGGTGCCGGCTCCCATCTACACCTACCCGGAGGTTGCGTCGGTAGGCCTGACGGAGGAGGAGGCGCGCGCGGCCGGTAACGACGTGATGACCGGGCGCTTCCCGTTCCGGCCGCTCGGCCGCGCGATGGCGCTCAACGAGCAGGAGGGCATGGTCAAGATCGTCGCGGACCGGAAGTACGGAGAGATCCTCGGCGTCCATATCATCGGTCCCTACGCGACGGAGCTGATCCACGAGGCGGTCATCGCCATCAAGCTGGAGGCTACCGTCGAGGAGCTGATGACCAATATCCACGCTCACCCGACGCTGTCGGAAGCGATCGGCGAGGCCGCGCTGGACGTTAAGGGCGACGCCATTCACAAGATGAAGAAGTAGGGTCCGCACACCATGAACCGATCGCATGTCCTCCTTGTCGCTTTGAGCTGCCTCGCCATAGCCGCGCTGGCCGGCTGCCCCAATCCGCCGCCCGCGAATTCCGGCGCGCCCGGCGGAAGTGGCGGTCCGTCCACGTCCGGAGCGCCGGCTTCGACGTTCCGCGCGGGACTCGTCGTCGACACCGGCGGCATCGACGACCGCTCCTTCAACGCCGCCGCAAACGAGGGCCGCAAGAAGGCGGAGGCGGACCTCGGCATGAACGACCAGTCGTACAGTCTCATTCAGTCGAAGGCGAAGGCGGACTACAAGACCAATCTGACGCAGTTCGCGAGCCAGGGCTACAACCTGGTGATCGCCGTCGGGCAGAACATGGAGGACGCCCTCAAAGAGGTCGCGCCGCAGTTCCCCAACGTCAAGTTCGCCATCGTGGACGGCGCGGCGCCGGACGGCGTGAACAACACGGCGTCGCTCAAGTTCCGTGAGGAGCAGGGCACCTTCCTGGCCGGATTCCTCGCCGCCTCGATGAGCAAGACGAAGAAGATCGGTTTCGTCGGCGGCGAGGAGATCGACCTGATCAAGAAGTTCGAAGCCGGCTATCGGGCCGGGGCCAAGACGGCCGGCTTCGATCCGGACAAGCAGGTGCTCCGCGCCTACACGAACAACTGGGACGACGTCACGAAGGGCCGGACTCAGGCGGAGCAGCTGTACAGCAACGGGGTGGACATTATCTTCGCGGCGGCCGGTAAGGGCGGCCTCGGGGTGATCGAGGCCGCGCGGGGCAAAGGCCCCGGCTTCTACGCGATCGGCGTCGACCAGGACCAGGACGGAATCGCGCCCGGCCGCGTTCTGACGAGCGTCGTCAAGCACGTCGATACCGCGGTGTTCGACACCACGAAGCGCGCCAAGGAGGGCAAGTTCGCGCCCGGTACGGTGACGTACGACCTGAAGCAGGGCGGCATGGACCTGTCCGAGATGAAGTACACCAGGAAGGACATTCCCGCACCCATTCTGGACAAGCTGGCAAAGCTCCGCAAGCTCGTCGAAGATGGGACCGTGGCGCCACCGACCACCCTGGAAGCTGTGAAGACGTTTAACCCACCGACACTGTAGGTCAATTCATCACTGTGCAAGGCCGGCGCGGGCGGCCATCATCGCCGCTTCGGTGCGGTCGTTCACCTGCAGCTTGCACAGGATGTTGCTGATGTGGTTCTTGACGGTCTTCTCGCTGATGAACAGCGTCTCGCCGATCTCCCGGTTGCGCTTGCCGGTCGCGACCTCCTTCAGCACCTCGATCTCTCGCTCCGTCAGCTCCGCGAACAGGGCCGAATCCCTCGCCCGTTGCGTGCTGATTCGCTGGAACTCGGCCAGCACGCGCGCCGCGATGCCTGGATGGAGCCTGCTGCCACCCTCGGCGATGGTGCGGATCGCTGCCACGGTCTCCTCGATCGGGCTGTCCTTCAGCACATAGCCCAGGGCGCCGGCCTTGATCGCGTCGAATACGTGGGCGTCGTCATGGTAGATCGTAAGGATGCAGATGCCGACGGTCGGAGCCGCCTGCCGCACGCGCTGCGTCAGCTCCACGCCATCGCCGCCCGGCATGTTAAGGTCCGTCAGCAGCACGTCCGGCATCCGATCCAGGACCAGGCGCAGCGCCTTCGCACCGTCCGCCGCCTGCCCCACGACCTCGATGTCCGGCTCCATCGCCAGGAGCCGCGCGAGCGCGTCCCGCGTGAGCCGCTCATCCTCGGCGATAACGATGCGGATCCGCTCGACTTCCACGATTTACGCTCCTTCCAGGCCTTCCATCGGTCGAGTGCGTCCGGCAGAAATCGGATAGGACATGTGAGACCGGTAGGACCATTGGTCACAAGGTACGTGGCACGAACCTCGAACCACAAACCACAAGCCACAAGCCTCAAGCCACCGGGTACAATACCAGGTATACCCGATGAGTACAGAACAACCGAAAATCAACTCACCTGAAGCAGGTACGGAGAACCAGCTATCAGCTACCAGCAACCGCCTGGCGCTGGAAACCAGCCCTTACCTGCTGCAGCACGCCCGCAATCCCGTCGACTGGTACCCGTGGGGCGAGGAGGCGTTTGCGGCGGCGCGCGCGCTCGATCGGCCGATCCTCCTCTCGGTGGGCTATTCGGCCTGCCACTGGTGCCACGTCATGGAGCGCGAGAGCTTCGAAAACGAGGCGATTGCGCGCCAGATGAACGACAACTTCATCAACATCAAGGTGGATCGCGAGGAGCGGCCGGACGTCGATTCGATCTACATGAGCGCCGTGCAGCGCCTCACCGGACAGGGCGGCTGGCCTATGACCGTTTTCCTCACGCCGGACGCGCGGCCGTTCTTCGGAGGAACCTACTTCCCGCCCAACGACCTGTACGGCAGGCCGGGCTTTCCCCGCGTGCTTCGGGCCGTCGCCGCGGCGTGGCGCGAGCAGCGCTCCGAAGTCCTGGAGCAGAGTGCCGAGCTCACGGCCGATCTCGTCGAGGGCGATAACGTCCTCGGCGGCCTCTCGGACTCGCTGCTGACGCCCGCCGTCCTAGAAACCGCCGAGAACGCGCTCGCCGCGATGTTCGACCGCCGCAACGGAGGATTTGCCGGCGCGCCGAAGTTCCCCCAGCCCATGGCACTCGACGTGCTGCTGCGCTGCAGTCACCGGACGCACCGCCAGGAGCCGCTCGCCCTCGTCGAGAGGACGCTGCAGCGGATGGCGATGGGCGGCATCTACGATCAGTTGGGCGGCGGATTTCACCGATACAGCACCGACGAAATCTGGCTCGTGCCCCACTTCGAAAAGATGCTCTACGACAACGCCCAGCTCGCGCAGGTCTATTGCCGGGCCTGGCAGGCGACAAAGAAGTCGTTCTACCGCGGCGTCGCGGAGGAGACGCTTGAGTATGTCCTTCGCGAGATGACCGCGCCGTCAGGCGGCTTCTACTCGGCCCAGGACGCCGACAGCGAGGGCGAAGAGGGCCGCTTCTTCGTCTGGACGCCAGAGGAGGTCGACGAGGTGCTCGGCCGGCGGGACGCGCTCGTGTTCGACGCGTTTTACGGCGTGACGCCGAACGGAAACTGGGAGGGTAAGAACATCCTGCGCGTGGTGAAGGACGCGCAGGAGGTGGCGACCGGGTTGCGAATCTCGCTTCAGGACGCGGCCCAGATATTGGATGGAGGCCGCGCCAGGCTTTTCGCCGCGCGCGAGCGCCGCGTCAAGCCGGGCCTCGACGACAAGGCGCTGACTTCGTGGAACGGGCTGATGGCGGCCGCCTTCGCGGAGTG
>DATGJU010000096.1:0-12628 GCA_035295045.1 Chthonomonadaceae bacterium | reverse complement strand
AGCACTCTGTCAGCGATGTCGGGTCGTTGTTCGGCAACTCGGCCGGCTTCATGCGGCAGGTGAACGGGCGCTGGAGGATGGGTCTGTACCAAAACGTGCTGAACGATTACACTTGGACATTCACGCACCCACAGCGCGCCGGGCTGACTTCTGCGCCGATCTGCAACTACATGCCGGAGACGAAGAACCGGCCGTTTTATGCGCTGAACCTGGACGACGCGCGCTGGATGGGGCGCATGATCGCGCAGCTCTCGGAGGAGCAGATCCGCGCGGCGCTCGTCGGCTCCGGCTACGACGCGGCGACCGCCCGCCTCGTGCTGGAGAAGCTCGTCTCGCGGCGCGACGCGATGGTCCGGGACTTCGGCTTGTCCGGGGAGTTCGCGCCGCTGCGACCCGGCGGAGCAGACCGCCGGCTTACGTACGATCCGGCCTCCGACGGTCCGTTCCTTGCCAGGCTGGCGAATGGCCGTAAGCTCGCGGCGCGCGACAGCCGCGGATTGGTCGTAGTCAACGGGCGACTTATAAGCCGGCAACATCCCCACGCGTCGGCCGCTCTGTAACGACATGGAACTACGGAAATGATCGCAGGCACCGCGCCCGAACGCAAAGGTACGAAGGAGCCGCGGCCGATTGCGCATGGGACGGCGATCACGGTGTTTGCGGCTCCGGCCTCCCCTGCCGCGGACTGCGCGGTAAAGCTCCTTCCCACCGCGGACGCGCTGGTCCAGCATGTCCGACGACTCCTCCGCTCCGCGACCGCAGGGACCGAACCGCCGCTCGCCCTATTCGTCGGCGCGGCCGAGGCGCCCGGCGCCGCGTCAGCGGCATCCTCCGCCGATGAACAGGCGAGCGAGCACGCTGAGGCGCATCCGGGCGGGGTCTGCTACGTGGACACCAGCGCGACTGCCGAAGCGCTGGCGCGGGCAGTAACGCGCAGTCTCGCCTCCCACTGGTTCGGCGGGGACGCGGTATCCGCGGGCCTCTTCGTCGAGGGGATTGCCGGCGTTGCCCTCTCCCGCGCCGGCGCAGGATTCGATCTAAGCGCGGCGGACCAGTGGGTGCGCGCGGAGCTGCTGGCCGGCCGCAAGGTGTACGCGACCCACGAGCCGCAGGAGAGCGCCGAGGCGTCCGACGCAGTTCGTACCGCCCAAGGGGGCCTGAATCGCGCGGCAGTCTCGTTCGTCGCCTACCTGCTGGCGACCTTTGGCCCGCAGGCGCTCGCGGCCTACCTGAAGGAGTTCGACCCCAACCGGCAGGACCGCGCCGCCAACGCCGCCTTCCGGCGCCCGCTGGCCGTTCTGGAGGAGGACTGGCAGACGCGGCTTAGCCGTATGGGCGCCGGCGACGCGCTCCGCACGTTCCTGCGCCAGATCGTGCCGCTTCTACGGCCGTACCGGTGGAAACAGGTTGAAATCCTCGTCTACCTTTTGCTGGCGGCGGCCTACAACGTGGTGCAGCCCTACGCGATCAAGATCGTGATCGACCGGCTGACGGCAGCGGTGCGACACGGCGCGGCGGGCCACGCTGTCGGCCCGATCTTCATGCACAGCCTGGGGCCGGTCCTGCTCCTGCTGCTGGGCATCTACGTGCTGAATGGCGTCGTCTCGCTCCGGCGCGCCTACACGGTCAACTGGCTGAACCAGAACGTGCTCAACACGCTGCAGGTTCGGATGTTCGGGCACCTGCAGCGGCTGGCGCACAACTTCTACCTGAAGTCCAAGATCGGCGACCTGATGTCGCGCCTGAACGACGACCTCGACGTGGTCCAGTCGGCGCTGGCGCAGGTGACGAACAAGGCGCTCTACCAGGTATTCACGGTCGTCGGCGCTATCACGGCGCTGTGCATGCTCACGCGCGCCAGCCCTGCGGTCGCGATTCCGATACTCTGCATCATCCCGCTGTTCGCGGTGAACTACGCCGCCCTGCGCTCGCGAAACAAGCAGGCGAGCCGCGAACAGCGGCGGCGCGCCGGCCAGGCGATGGCGGACGTGCAGCAGCACCTGACCGCGCACGCCGTGATCAAGGCCTTCCGGCTGGAGGACAAGACGATCTCGGACTACCGGAGCCGGATACTGGCTCTGCAGCAGTCCAAGCTCCGGCTGGCGATTCTGAGCGCGCTGACGGACCTGAGCGAGGATGTCACCACGGCGCTGGCGCAGCTCATCATCTTCGGCGTGGGCGGCTACATCGTGCTTCGGGACGGCGGGCGGACCCTTGGGGTCGGCGATCTCTCGGCGCTGCTCGTGCTCGTCAAGTCGATCTTCGGGCCGATCGCGTCGCTCGGCGGCACGGGACAGACGCTGCAGCAGGCGACCGGCGCGATGGAGCGCGTCTCCGAGCTGTTCGACGAGCCGGTCGCGATCTGCGACCGCGACGGCGCGAAGCCGCTCCCGCAGCTAGCGCATCACATCCGACTGGAGAACGTCACGTTCCGCTATGGCGGCGACCGCGACGCGCTGCAGGGCCTCACGCTTACGATACCGGCGGGAGCGAACGTTGCGATCGTCGGGCCGTCCGGCTCCGGCAAGAGCTCGACCGTCAACCTGCTGCTCCGCTTCTGGGACCCGGAGGAGGGGCGGGTGCTATTCGACGGCAACGACATCCGAGACGTGACCCTTGCGTCGCTGCGCGACCAGATCGGCCTGGTGTTTCAGGAGACGTTCATCTTCGACACGACCCTGCGCGAGAACATCGCGGTCGGCCGGCCCGGCGCCACGGACGCGGAGATCGCCGCGGCTGCGAAGGCGGCGCAGCTCAATGCGCTGATCGAGTCGCTGCCCGACGGCTACGATACGATCCCCGGCGAGAACGGCGCGCGCCTGAGCGTGGGTCAGAAGCAGCGCATCGCGATCGCCCGCGCCTTCCTGCGGGACCCGGAGATCCTGATACTGGACGAGGCGACGAGCGCGCTGGACACGAAGACGGAGGCGGGCGTGCTGGAGACGCTGCGGGAGCTGGCGAAGGGCCGCACGACGATCAGCGTGACGCATCGGATCGCGCAGGCGGCCACGGCGGACCGCATCTTCGTGCTGGAGAACGGCCGGCTCGTGGAGGAGGGCACGCACGAGCGGCTGGTGAGCGCCGGCGGGCTCTACACGCGCCTGTACACCGAGGCGACGGGCTTCGCCTCGCCGCCCCGCGAGGCCGTGGCGGCGGCGGCGTAGGCGGAGGGCGCTCCAGGCAGCCCTCCTCACGGCATGAGCGTATCGCAAAGGAATCGCACGATTACGCCGTTTCTCTCGAGCGCTTGCCGGACGTGCCACCAGTCCGTATCCGAAACGTTCAGAATAGGTGGGTTGAGACCGCTCGCTATTGCAATCGCGACGAAAACGCGGTCCGCGGGATCGAATCTAGCGAGATCAGGATCCAACGGGTACTCCTCGAAGTCCGTATCGCTGCCGGTATGGGGTGTTATCGATACACATCGGCAGCGCTTGCGGTTCGCCCGGTTGTCCCACAGCCACTTGAACCACGCGTCGCCCGCGCCGGGCTGGCCGCGTGGCGACAGATGCGTGCGGTACTTGCTGAGGATGCGCTGTCCTTCGTCGATTACGATGACTTGTCCACGGGATTGACGGAGGGCGACGATGCACGACCGGACGCAATCGGGCCCTGCGCGCTCGTGCTTGCGGTTCGCTACGATCGGCACGTTTTCGTCGATAACGACCGCTGGCATCAGGCAGCCCCGTTTAGTTCGCGCGAGATAATCGCCTCTTCAGTCGCCGCAATCTCACCGAACTCGTCTCCAAAGAACCCCTCTGGCCAGTTTGTGATGCGCCCGTACGGATCGAGTGCCAGTCTTTGGAGCCGCGACTCGCCTGCCCGAGACGTGCAGAAGTAGAGCGCCGTGTCGTCTGGCTTAAGCCGGTTCTCCGCCATTCGACGCTGAAGCCGTCGCAGCAGGTGTTCACTATGGCTCTCCAGTATGATTTGAACACTGCGCATATTGATGGCGTCGACAAATATGTCGGCGAGTCCGGCCTGAACCGCCGGATGAAGATGAATCTCCGGCTGTTCGAGGATTAGCGTCGATCCTTTCGGGGCGTAATAGCAGAGAGCGATAACTGGTAGGATTTGGGAGACTCCGAACCCGACGTCCGTCAGCAGGACCTCAGCAGCTCCAGGTACTTGTCGAACCCAAACCTGGTATAGTTGGCTGCCTGGAGCGACGGGCCGAATTGCGAAGCTTGTGATCAATCCCAGTTCTTTGAGCCAGGTTGCAACGCGCTCTTCCAGTGATTGGCTCTTCCTGCCTTGGCCGCGCGAAATAAGCTCGCCCGATGCCCGAGCGGCGAGCAAAGCGTCGACGACGCGCTCTCGGCGCCGGCCCATGTCGGAGGGCGCTGTGCCGGACCACTGGTACTGGCGCTTAGGGTAGTCGCGGAGCGGACCAAGGTAGTGGATACGCTGCATCGCCTCTTCAACCGAAGCTCGAAGTCGGAAAGAAATCCGGCGTTTTGATAGTACGCTCGCACCTGATCCGGGAAGCCATAGCACTTCACCGGCGCGGACAGCTCCCAGGCGCGTCCACGTGCCCGGTGGAATCGAAATTCGCCGTCAGAAACGAAAAGGTCATATTTGGAAGGATTATTCGCCGACCGCTCCATTCCAAACTCGGCATGTGAGAAGGAGTACGCCATTCGGTCTACGACAGTGCGACCCAGTGTTGAACCGTTTGTTTGCCACATTAGGTGGGTCACAAACGCGAGCGCGTCGCCGCGAAAGAGCAGCTGCCCCTTGTTCGCGGGATCTTCCACGTCGAGTGGCGCGGGAAGCAGCCATTCCAATCCCAAAGTCATCTTTTCAGACAGCGCGTGGTTATGAACAACCTCTTCGTAGGTTCCTAATTCGGCCAAGCTTCGGTCACCACCAAGGTTCAGCACCTGGTTCCTGTCGGGAGACTCAGCGGTTTGCTTGAGCATTAGGAGAAGCTGAAGCAAGCTCGTCTTCCCAGAGCTGTTTGTACCGAACAGGGCCGTAAGCGGAGCGACATGAATGCGACCCGCAATTCGCCACGACTTGAAGTTGTCCACGTAGAGTGCAGTGATCATGGGTTCCTGCCGCGCGGCACTTTCCGAATTGATTGCGCGTCAGTAATTCGTCGTCCGGAGCACAAATCCTGTTTGCGCCGGCGGAGGAGATTCGCCCAGCCACGTCGCAGGTGACAGCCACTTAATGGCGAATACTTTGCTATCATAGCCGACCTTCGGAGGAAGAATGCCAATATGAGGTTAGCAGCTTGGCTGGCGCCCGGGCTGTTGCTCGCGTTTGGCGCTTCTACATCAGCGCAGACCCCCACGCCGGCTCTGAGCGACGCATCTACAGCCGCGTCGCGGCAATCGGTGGATAAGCCTGTTAAGGCCGCCGGGGCTCCACAGCCGGCGATCGATACGATGCTCGACGCGCGGCTTTCCGCGAAATTGACGCTCGGTGTAAAGAGCGTTGCCTTCGCGGACCTGTGCCGGCAGCTATCGGCCATGGCCGGCATCGACTGCACGGCGGCGGACGACGTGGCGGACGACAAGATCACGCTCTTCTGCACAGACCGGCCGCTGCACCTGGTGCTGCGAGAGATCGCCGAGCACTTCGAATTCGAGTGGCGGCGGGAGGGGACGGCGCCTGCCTTCCGGTACGTGCTGACGCAAAGCCTGGAGGCGAGGAAGCGCGAGGCGGCGCTGCGCGCCCAGGAGGACGGCAGCGCGCTGGCCCTGCTGGACCGGGAGTTGGCGAAGTACCGCGCCTACCTCGGCCTGACGCCTGCACAGCTCGACGCCATGCGCGAGGGAGCGACCAGCGAGGAGAAGGACCGCATTCGCTTCTTCCGCTACGTTCTCATGCCGGCCGCGAATGTCTTCGCCGAGCTGTCGCAGGGGCATCGGGATGCACTCGCACGCGGCGCGCCTCTCGAATTCCATTCCCGCGCCAACGGCCCGGACGGCCTTCCGCCGCCTGTCGCCGAGGCGCTCCGCACTGAGTTCTCGGCGAGCCAGGCCCGGGTATTCGAGGACAGCAGGGACGTGACCACCGAGCGACGGTCCGCAATCCTGTCCGCGCGGGACCTCGATTGGTCGGTGCGGCTGACGCTCGCGCCCAGCGGAGCGGGCGGTTTTGCCTTCAATTGCGAACGTGGAGTGCGCGTCCCGTCTCTGCGCGTCGAAGATACGTTCAGCTCAGGTGGGCTGCCGCTACGGCCCGCGGCGGAGAGCGAGCTGAACAACGCGGCGCTGAACGCAGGATCGTCCGGCCTTCCGGAGATGCGCAAGGCCGTATCGCTCGATTTCAATCCATCCGGTTTCGTCGAGCCGGGGCTGCACATGGAGACCTATTCGTTACAGGAGGGCCCGAGGGTATCGAGCGCGGACTTCCTCGAGGCTGTCCACGAGGCGACCGGTTCGGACATCATCGCGGACAGCTTTGCCGGTGCGTACGTGCCGAGGATGCTCGCGGCGGAGCGGACTCCGCTGTTCGACGCGCTGTGCCGCGACTGCGACCGGCTGCACCGTTCGCTGGAGCCTGCGGGACGGGCTGCTCCGCTTCCGCAACGTCCGGTATTATCAACAGCGCGTCAGTGAAGTTCCGAATCGCCTGCTGGAGCCCTGGGCCGCATCAATACGGGAGCACGGCGCGCTGAGCGGTCCCGAGATCGCGGAGATCGCCTCTCTGACAGGCGCGCAACTCGACTCCGACGCCGTCACGGCGAGCGCCGTCGCGTTCCAGGGGATTCAGGAGTGGCTGCTGGTGCGAAACGCGTCCCTTCGTCCGCACTGGCAGTTTCTCGGCGCGCTTCCCGCCGCGCGACGGGCGCTCGCATTTTCGCCGCGGGGCCTGCCGATGTCGGCCGTTCCGATGAAGCTGGAGCGCGTGTTCCGCGAGCTCGCCTGGAACTCCCCGAAGGCGCTACAGCAGGCGACCTATCGCGATCTCGGCCGTGCAACCCTGCGCGTCGAGTATCGACCGCCTCCTCGCGGGCCATCCCCGACCAACGGTTCCCGGCCCGGCGCGGCGCAGGCTGCCGGATCGGCGGGGCGGATGCGGACGGCGCGTCCGCCGGCAGACTGGCGTGTCAAGTTCATCTACACCTACGGCGGGCCGGACGGCGGCCGTTGGCGCAAGACCATCGGACCGCACAGCATGAGCACCGACGAGCCGGGCAGCTTCAAGGAGTAGATTCCCGGTTGCCGGTCACCGCCAGCGGGGAGTAGACGTGGATGCGGACGCCGAACGGGTCGTCCACGCAGCCGAATCGCATCCGCTCGTACATGGTCCCGCGGAGGCATGCAGGGCCTTGCGCCGGCCTCGATGAGCGCCGCGTAGAGCCGATCGACCTGCTGCGGCGCCGAGACCTGGACGGCGAACTCCGTCCCGCGCGGGTCCGCGCCGGGGTGCGGCCCGTCCTGCGCGGAGAAGACGGTGAGCCAGGTCGCGCCCATGCGCCAGCCGTAGGTCGGCGGATCGGGCCCGACGTAGCCGGGCTCGCCGAAGACGCGTGAGTAAAACCGCACGGCGGCATCGGGATCCATCACGTAGAGACTGACGTAGCCCAGGCCGACGACCGTAAATTGTGATGAGATTGGCATGTTATTGACCTTGCGGCTGTCCGGCTCCAATACTTCCTCCGTGCGGACGGCAAATCCTCGGTCCGCTACCCCGCCGGGCACAGGGTTCATATGGCTCACATCCCGCCTCTGACGCCGAACTGAACCACGAGACGAGAACAAGCGGGCAAGACCGGATCGAAGCGGCGGGCGCCTGCGCGAGCGACCGCTGAGGCGATCGCGGCGACGCCTACTGCCGGTCCAGCGGGCGCGCTGGCGGCGGCGGACCGGGATCGCGCCAGGCCGGGCCGGGCCTGTACTGGATGGCCAGCTCCGGCGTGTCGAGGGGCGCGCCGCCGCGCAGCCGGGAGGTGAGCAGGAAGTCCATCAGGCCGGTCGTCAGCAGGGTGCGGGCCAGCGGGCGCGGCGCGCGGCCGGTGTGCACAAACGAGTCGATTCCGCGCACGAGGAAGGTGAAGTGGCCGAGCGGGCGGGCCTCCTGCGTCCAGAACAGCGTCGAGTCGGGCTGCGGCCGGCCTTCGGTGCGCCACGCGGCGGCCCATGCGCCGACGGCCGGGTTCAGCGTGAACAGGCTCGCCTTGAACCCGTCGCGGTACTCGATGAGGAACAGCGTCGGGTTTCGGGTGAGCCGCTCCACGCCGCGCGGATCGAAGCCTGGGACACGCGCAAGCGCCGCGTCCAGCAGCGCGCGGTCGTAGCGCCCCTGGCGGCCCGCCTCCCACACGGCCGCGCCCTCCAGACACTGCACCCTCCGTACGCCGGTCTCACCGGCCCGCCGCTCGGATAGGAGCTCGCCGCCGGCACGGCGGACCGCGCCACCGGGCGGGCGCGCGCCATCGGGAAGGTCTACTTCACCAGAAAGGCTCGCGTCGCCGCGAATGGCTTCTCCACCGACGGCGCGGCGCTCCGCCAGGCACTGGAGCATCTCCAGGCCGTGGAAGCCGTAACCATAGAGCGTGTGGTAGGAGACGCCGACGATCTCGCGCAGCGGCGCGCCGGCCGGGACCTCGATCGCGGGCCGTCGCCACGCTCCCGGAACCGAGGAGCCGGCCATCAGGGGCGCGCCGATCGCGCGGGCGGCGCGCACCATCGCCTTCGCCTCGTCCCACGAGTGCGAGAGGTGCTTGTCGACGAAGATCGGTACGGCGCGGCCCGATCGGCGCATTACGCCGATTGCCGCGTCGAAGAAGCGCTTACGCGGATAGAGGTCCTGCCCCTTCTCGTTCTGCGGATACTGGCCGTGCTCGCCGATGACCAGGATGCCGTCCACGGCCAGCCGCCCGGTACCCAGCGTCAGGGCATCCTCCGGCGTGGCGCACAGCCGGAAGCCGTACCGCCGCGCGAACTCCCGGCTCAGGTCGGAGGCGGGAAACTGATCCACGCAAAGGCCGACGAGCTGGAGGTTGGGCCGGGGGTCGCGAAAGTCCAGGTTCTCGCCCTGCAGGAGCCGACTCAGGATCACGTCGGCGTGGGAGTTGTGCGTGTAGACGGTCGTGATGGCGGCGACGCGCAGGGGCCGGCGGGGCGATGCCGCTGCGGGCGCCACGAGCGCCGCGCCGGCGGCCAGCACCTGCCGGCGGGAGAGGCCCTCGTCCATAGGGTATCCGGCGATAGACGTCGAATGCTTGGTCTCATCGCTCACGTGGTGCATCCGGTTCTGTGGTAGACAGAGCTAGCCATGAATATAAGGGTAGACGATTTATCCGGGCCGGAGATACGCTCGCTGCTGCAGGAGCATCTTGAGAGCATGGCGAGCCTCTCGCCTCCCGAAAGCGTGCACGCCCTGCCGATCGAGGAGCTGCGGCAGCCGTGCGTTACGTTTTGGACCGCATGGGAGGGTGACGAGCTCCTCGGCTGCGGCGCCCTCAAAGAGCATTCCGCTCAACATGCGGAGATCAAGTCTATGCGGACGGCATCGGCACATCTCCGAAAAGGAGTCGCGAGGCGGCTCCTCGGCCATATTATCGAGGAGGCCCGGCGGCGCTCCTACCTGCGATTGAGCCTGGAAACGGGGTCGCAGGAGGCGTTCGAGCCCGCTCGACGGCTGTATACGGCTTTCGGCTTCACCGAGTGCGATCCCTTTGCGGAGTACGTCGAGGACCCGAACAGCGTCTTCATGACGATCGGGCTTTAAGAGAATACCGGAGAACTCAAGAAAGCCGCCTCTGCGCGAATCCGGCGTACCGGCATATAATGTAACTGTAAACCAGCAAAGCTTGATCCCAAGCGTGGAGGCCAGGACCATGGCTGTGCGTTTGCCCCGATACACGAAAGAGGAGTTCGCCCGGCGCGGCGATGAGATCTATGAACGTGACATTCGCTCCAAAGTAGAAGCCGACATTCTCGGCAAATTCGTCGCCATAGACATTGAGACCGGCGCGTGGGAGATGGACGAGGACGAGATGGCTGCGGGAGATCGTCTTGTCGCGCAACTGCCGGATGCACAAACCTGGATGGTGCACATCGGTTATGATTACCTGCGGCGCTTCGGTTCCGGACGCAGCCGGAGGATTGCGTGATTACCGGCGTCGTCAGTCCCGCGCGTGAGGCGATAATCGAAGTGCGCATCCATGTCTCTGATATACGGCTACGAGCTCCTGCTGCCGGTTCTTGACGGCGCCACATTCACGCTAAGCAAGATAGTGCTGCCCTGAAGGGCGTCGGCGCGCGGTGATTCGGCGCAGAGCAGTAAGATGTCCAATATGGCCTGGTTTCGATATCTCCTGCTCTTCGCCCTGCTCCTCGCGCAGCCGGTCGCGCCGCCCGCGGAGAAGCTGCTGCCGGTGGAGCGCGTGCCGTGGCTGGAGGAGACGAAGTGCCTGGAGATGTTCTCCGCGATGACCGTAGGGCCGGACGGCCGTATCTACGCAGGGACCTGCAACGCGTCCAAGCTCGGCGCCTGCCTGATCGCGTACGATCCGAAGACGCACCGGCAGGAGAAACTGGCGGACATGCAGGAGGTGTGCGGCGAGACCGGCGCTTCCACGCTGCCGCAGAGCAAGATCCACTCGCAAATCCGGTTTGACAGTCACGGCGTCGCCTGGTTCGGCACGCACTGCTACGATTGGAACACCCTCGAGCAGTACGAGAGGTCGCCCGGCGACTACACCGGCGGCCACCTCGTGACGTACGATACGCGGACGAAGCGCGCCACCGATCTCGGCATCCTCGTCCCGCACGAGAGCATCATGAGCCTTGCGCTCGCGGAGAGCGTGGGCAAGGTCTACGGCGTGCTCCACCCGACCGGCCGCTTCGTGGTGTACGACATCAAGACCCGCAGGGTAGAGGACATGGGGCGCATACTTGGCTACCCGTGCCGCGTCACGATCGCCCTCCGGGACGGCCGCGGCTACACCTTCACCATCGACGGCGACGTGGTCCGGTACGATCCGCGAACGGACCGGGCGGTAAAGCTGCCGGTGCGCGTTCCGATGGCGCCGGAGCAGACCACGACGCTGAACAACCTGCCGTTCGACCTGGCGGTGTCCGCGGACGAGAAGCATATCTACGGCGTCGGCTGGGAAAGCGGCTTGCTGTTCGACTACCGTCCGGACGACGGCCCGAACGGCTCGATGCGCGCGCTCGGCCCGGCATTCGGCGACGCTGCGGTGCCCGGCATCCGCAAATCGCTCTGCATCGCCATTAAACCGGGACGCGATGGCCGGATCTACTACGCCGGCTACGACAATCGCGGCCTGATCGCGCGGTACGATCCGCGCACAGGCCGGCGCGAGCTGCTCGGCCGAATGTCGGCGGGCGGCGTCGCCATCGGCGCGGGCGACAACCGCGCGGGCACGGCGGGCGCGATGTGCGTCTCTCGTGACGGCACGATCACCGTCGCGGACTTCGACCAACACCAGACCTGGTTCAACTCGTTCCGGCCGGGGAAGTGACATGCCCTATCGCGTGATCCAAATCGGCACGGGAGGCTGGGGCGCCGCGTGGTGCCGGAGCTTCCTGCCGCCCAACGTCGCGGAGGGCCTTATCGAGGTCGTCGCCGCCGTGGACACCGATCGGGCGGCGCTCGCGAACGCCCGGGAGGGACTGGGACTGCCCGCCGACCGGTGCTACACGGACCTCGAGGCTGCGCTCGGCGAGAATCCCGCGGACTTTTGTACGATCGTCGTGCCGCCGGCCTTCCACGAACAGGTCGTGATCGCAGCCCTGACGCACGATCTCGACATCCTCTCCGAAAAGCCTATTGCGGATACGCTCGAAGCGTCGCTGCGGATCGCCGCGATGGTGCGCGCGCGGCCGGGAAGAAGATGGCGGTCACCATGAGCCACCGCTTCGACCAAGATAAGCGCACGCTTCGGGCCGCGCTGCGGTCCGGCCGCCACGGCGCTCTCGACTACCTGGTCTGCCGCTTCACCTGCGACTGTCGCGCCTACGCGAGCTGGAGCAAGTTTCGCCACGAGATGGCGGACCCGCTGATGATCGAGGGCGCGGTCCACCACCTCGACCTGCTCGCGGACCTGGCGGGAGCGCCCTGCGATACGCTCTACGCGCAGACCTGGAACCCGGCGTGGGGCGCCTATGCCGGCGATTCGCAGGGCCTGGTGACGATGCGGCTCGAAAACGGCGTACGCGTCCAGTACGAGGGTGCGAAGACGAACGCCGTCGGGCTGAACTGCTGGACCGACGAGTACATTCGCGCCGAATGCGAGCGCGCCACTCTGGTGCTCGATCGGCGGGAGCTGGTATGCTATCCGCACGATCCAGAGGGTTCGTGGCGCAACATAAAGGGCGTCGCCTCGCAGCCGATCCCGCTCCTCGACCAGCCGAAATGGATGAACGCCTGGCTGATAGAGCAGTTCGTGCAGTGGCTGGACGGCGGGCCGCCGATGGAGACCAACGTCTACGACAACCTGCAGTCCGTCGCGATGGTGACCGCCGCAATCCAGAGCAGCCGAACCGGCCAGCCCGTCAAAGTGCAGGCGCTGCTCGACGGGAAGTGAGGGTGGCCGGGATTCGGGTGTTCGGTGTTCGGTGTTTGGTACTCAGGTGTTCTGTGTTCGGGTGTTCTGTGTTCAGGTGTTCGGTATTCAGGTGTTCGGTATTCAGGTGTTCGG